>MIBM01000309.1:4974-5929 GCA_001830645.1 Spirochaetes bacterium RIFOXYC1_FULL_54_7 | reverse complement strand
GCCAGGCTCAGCCCCTGCTCTCCGGGTAGAACCGCCGCCAGTTCACTATCTTTGGGTATGCTCAGAGCTGTCCCGTTGTGGGTAATGAGTATCGGGTTGGCAAGTCCGGGGGAAGCGCACAGGAAAGCACAGACAAACGCAGCTATGACGAGCATTGCGTTTCCTCCTTTTCAAAGGTGGAAGGTCACGGTGTTTCCACAGCGGCCCAATGGCCTGAGCACCATGGGCATGAAGCCGGTAGGCGCAAAGGCTCGAAGGAACGTGGCTGATTGTCCTGTTCTTTACCAGGAATGTCAAGCAATATGACGCGAGCAATGCGCAGCGGCATACGGGCTTCGCCGCGAGCTAGCGAGCGGCAGACGGGGGATCTGCCCCCGTCGTTACCTACATCCCTCGTTATAGCCCCATAATTCAATTGACTTGACGAGGCTCTTGCCGGTAACGGCCCGGGATTTTATACTCCAGGGATGTCACACACCACTGAACTGGTCGTTCGCACCTACGAGTGCGACGCCTACGGGCATGTAAACAACGCCAACTACCTGCACTATCTGGAGTATGCCAGGCATGAGTATCTGAAAGCCATCGGCTTCGACTATGCTGGCTGCGTGGCCCGGGGCTACGGCCTGTACGTTACCAGGGTCGAGATAGACTTCAAACGCCCGGCCTTCTTCGATGACCGTCTGGCGATAGAATCGAAGGCTGTAAAGAAGGGGGCCGTGTCCGGCACCCTGGAGCAGGTGATACAGCACGGCGATACACTGGTCGCCAGCGCGCGGGTCTCCTGGGCCTTCGTGGATTCCGGAGGCAGGCCGAGCAGGATACCCGTAGATCTGAATGTTCCGGGGCTTGAGCCCGAGGGGAGCTTATAATGCCGGTTTCTGATTTTGACGATCTTATCAGGCTTTCATACTTTACGGATGTGGCCAAGGCAATAGTCTCCGAAACTACGGTC
>MIBM01000309.1:0-4890 GCA_001830645.1 Spirochaetes bacterium RIFOXYC1_FULL_54_7 | reverse complement strand
ACTGACCAGCTCGTCTTCCAGATAGCGGTAGGAAAGGCGGCAGATGCCTTGGTAGGGGTACGCATTCCATCCAACGAGGGAGTGGCCGGCTGGGTGGCGTCAACCGGGCACGAGGTAATTGTAGAGGATGTAGCCAGGGATTCACGCTTCAGCGATCGCATGGACGGGATGACAGGATTTCTGACCGAATCCATCATAGCGGTACCCCTAAAAAGTGGGAACAAGGTTATCGGTGTCATCGAGCTCATCAACAAGCTTGATGGTAGCCAATTTTCACCCCTGGAGATGAAGGCCTTGGCTACCATGGCTGATTTCTCGGCAATCGCCATCGAGAAAGCCATGCTTCTGCGACAGATCAAACGCATGGCCATGACCGACGCCCTTACAGGAGTCCTGAACCGGCGGGGTTTGGGCAAGACCCTGAACCGCGAAATGGCCAGGATGAAACGCTACGGCGGTTCGATGTCCTTTATCCTGGCCGATGTCGATGATTTCAAGAGCATCAATGACAGCCGGGGTCATATCGCGGGAGACACGGTCCTTAAGACCGTGGCCCAGGCGCTTCTCAAAGTCTGCCGGGAAAGTGATTCGGTGGCCCGTTTCGGGGGAGACGAATTCCTTGTGGCTATGCCGTACACTGAGCCTGATGCCGCGGAGACCGCCAGGCAGCGCCTGGCAGAAGCCATACAGCACGCCTCCCAGGCCTGCCCGGCAGGACCCTTCTCGGTATCCCTGGGGATTCATACGGGTCTGGCCGACGATGAAACAGGCAGTATCGACCTTGACCGCATCATCGCGGAGTCCGACAAGGATCTTTATAAGCGCAAGGAAAACCGGGGCAATGGCTTTGCCCCGGAAGAAGTCATGGCAGCAATGGATGATGAGGCGGGAAGCCAGACTGCAGGCTTCGATTGAGGATGCTCTTCAGGACCTGGCCGTACAGCCGCCCTAAAATCTCAGCGAGAGGCAGGACAAGCCGCCGTCTATCTTGCGGTACTCGCTCATGTCCAGCTGGATCGTGGCAAGGCCTTTTGCCTGCAGGGCACCAAGCGTTTCGGGATGACCGGACGGGACTATCACGAAATCGTTCACCCTCAGGCAATTGGCGGCATAGGTCTCCTCCGGCACTACGTGTATCCGGTCAAAGCCACTGAACTCCTGGTACCTGGCAAAGGCCTGGTCTACCAGGAGTATGCCGTCTTCCATGTAGGAAGTCCCGGTTTTCAGATGCAGGGTAGGTGGCATGGTCACTGTCTGCCCCTTGTATCCATGGCGGGCGAGGTGGGCAATGAACTGGGCTGCGCCGTCCGCGTTCGTACGTGCGGACAGGCCGATGTAGAAAGAATCCCCGACCATCATTACATCTCCACCCTCCAGGGTACCGGGGGCCTCGATATGCTCGATAGTCCGGAAATACCGTGCCAGTACAGCCTGGATCCCGGCGATTTCGCCGGCCCGGCTTGCCGCCCCGGGGCGGGTTACCAGGGCGAATTTCCTGGTACATACAGCTACATCCTCCACAAAGCAAGAATCGGGATGCTCCTCCCAAGCCGGCAGGACCTCCACGGCCAGACCGCAGCGCTCCAGGGCGGCTATGTAGGCGTCATGCTGACGCAGGGCAAGAGCGTAATCGGGATGGCCAAGTTCCGGGTGGTCGGTAAGGCCGTTGACGAGGGATTGCGCAGGCCGGCGCACGATGGCTTTGGTGAACAAGGTGGTTTTCATTTTTGCATGGTATGCGCTTACCGGGATATCGTCAATATTGTGGTTTGCATAGTGGGGTTTGTACCAAGGTGCTTCTCAGCCCTTGCTGGCTTCTGGCCGGAATTTTATACTCCAGGGATGCCCCAAGCTGCGGAATCTGCCGTCGCATTACAGACTCCCGGCAGCAAAAGGGGCGGGAAAGGTAAGTTGATGCTTTCACGAACCGAATATCTGCGCAAACAGTTCGAAGCGCGCATCAACAAGGCGGTCGATTTTGCTTACGCAAATTGCAGGCGGGACTTTGACCCTGCCGGGATGGCCGATGCCGCGTGTTTCAGCCGCTTCCACTTCCATCGCCTGTTCTATGCGTTCACCGGCGAGACTCCTGGTGAATTCGTGAAACGCATACGTTTGGCCCGAGCGGCCGGACTCCTGCGGAACAATCCCGGGCTGGATATAAATAACCACGGTGGCGCTGGACTGTGGTTTTTCAGGTTCAAGCGTTTTCCCCGGGCTTTCAGGAATAAATTCGGTGTTCCTCCCAGACGTTACGCTCCGCCTCCATAGCAGGACTGGAGGACATACTGAGACAAGCCGGAATACAGAAAAGCAAGGAAAGTCAAACCGAAGGCAAGGCCTGTGGAACGGACGGCAAGGAACGGCAAGATTCCGGCCCGTTCACCGAATACGATGGAAGCATCCAGTTCAACGCAAGGAGAAAGAAGATGGAACCCCTGAAGTACTCTGTCGAAGTCAAAGATCTGCCGAGCCTCACGGTGGCATATGCCAGACATGTGGGTCCTTACAATCAGATCAACGAAGCCTTTGTCCGCTTGTACCGCTGGGCCGACCCCCGCAGCCTCATAGGGGCTGAAACACTTCACCTTGCCACCTACCATGACGATCCTGATGTGACGCCAACAGACAAACTGCGTTCCAGTGCCTGCATCAGTGTTCCAGAAGGTACAGTAGTGGATGGTGACCTCGGACTCATGATCATTCCGGGCGGCACCTTTGCAGTAGGACACTTCGAGATAGCAGTGGAGCAGTTCGGTGATGCCTGGAACGCCCTCATGGGTGAGTGGCTACCCTCCTCCGGTTACCAGCCGGACGACCGCATGTGCTATGAGGTGTACCTGAACGACCATAAAAAACACCCCGAGAAGAAATTCATCGTGGACATCTGCGAGCCGGTGAGGCCGTTATAGGGTACACTTTACGCCCTGCCCGCCATTGACTATGCTTTGATGCGCAGGCCGTAATACCTGCGCATCAAAGCCAGTTCCGGAGTACCAATCATGACAGACACAGAGAAAGACCAGATACTGAAGACTTACCTCCAGGCGGCCGAACCACTGCTTGACCGTATCGCCGTACTGGATGGCAAGGCCCTGGATTTCCGGCCCGCCATAGCCGATGCATGGACCATCAGGGAGCATCTTGCCCACTTCTTCCATGCTGACATGTTCTGTTATACCCGGGTTGGCATCGCCATCGCCCAACCTGGAACAACCCTGTTTGCCTGGGATGAAGCCCTCTGGAACAGCAACATCGAGTCCAGTTTCATGGATATCAAAGCGCTTGTCGCTGGTACAAGGACAGTCAGGGGTTATACAGCCGCCCTGGCCCGGTCGGTCCCCACTAGCGGCTGGGATACAGCGGTAGCCGTGCACCCCAAACGCGGTCCCATGAAGATTGCCGATCTACTGGCCATCTATACCGGCCATGCCGCTTTCCATATGGAATACCTAAACCGCAATCTGGCAGCCATGAAGTAAGTATGGAGCCAGCTCCCGCAATCCAGCTATGCATGCTAGAATACAGGGGATCATGAAATCGCTGAATGTCCTTGAATACTACGGCAATCTGGTGAACACCCTCAGTTTCTCGGCTGAACTTTACAAGCTCAGGCGGGAGCTGAACGCCAAGATAGACACCCCCGGCATCATTGCCCAGGGGCCGCATTCACATCCGGTAGGCATTACCCGGTGGTTCAAGAAACGCCGGATCTCCATAGCCGAATCCTATGTCATGGTGATACGTGACCTGCACTCACAACAAGCCAAAGCCAGACTTCGCGCGCTCAGGGTCATGATAGACGCATCCTTCCACTCCAAGACCCTGGACCTGCCGCTGAACACGGCCAGGGTCCAGCTTGCCTTGATAAAGGAAGCGATCAAGAGCCGTGGCCATAAGCGGAGACAACTGGAACTTCTGCAGGACTTCTCCGTAGCATCCCATGGACAGTACCAGGTCATTCGAAGGCTCCTGGATGAACTAGGCATCGTCGAACTACCCGAAACAGGCGAGCGCCTGAAAAACCTGGATGCCGGCTGGGATGAGCATGTTCATGATACCGCCACCTCGGGCCGCAAGAATCCTACCCAGCTCCTTATTGATGCGTTCATCAAGGGTATATCGGAACTTACGATAGCCTATGGATCGGCCTCTGCCATCGAGGCAATGAAGGAAGCCACAGAAGCAGGACGGATCGTAGGAATACGGGTTCACATCTCCCTTGAGTTCAGCATTGCCATCCACGGCAAGCGCTTCCATTTCATGGCCATGTTGCCGCAATTCAAGAACCGCAAGGAACTCGGCCGCTGGTTTGAAGAAAACGCAAGCAACATGAAGCAGATATTCGAGGGCATGGAGAAGAACCAGGAAAGCCGGGTGGAGGCCGTCAAGGACCTGCTCAGGAATTTCAATGCAACGTCCCGTAAGGAGATCAATACCGATTACCCGGGAGACAAGCTGTATTCCGTTCCAAAGTTGAGACTCCGGAAACTATGTGAAACGGTTCCCCGGTCAAGCGTGAACCGTTTGCATCTCGGCGAGTTCCTGTACGGCTACTACAAACCCATGCTCTTCAACAGGACCATGGTGGCCAAGGTCCAGCGTGAGAAGGTCCAGAGGGCATACCGCAGGAAGCTCTCATCGGAATGGGAAACACACATCGCTGAGGAACGCTATGCCCGGCTCAGGTCGGAGTACCGGGATCTATCACCAGACGGTCTCCGCCAGCAGTATTTTTCCAGCCAGGACATTGGTGGCTATCAGACGGTCTTCACCGACCTTGGAAAGATCAGGAATACCCTGGCCCAGTCAGGGTGCCAACTGAAGGTGCTGCACCCTCTGGAGCATGGTTTCGATGCCGCAAGAAAACTGCTGGAGTCGGGGGTTGGC
>MIBM01000308.1:4820-5887 GCA_001830645.1 Spirochaetes bacterium RIFOXYC1_FULL_54_7 | reverse complement strand
CGTCGCGATCATTCGGTCTACAATGATGACGGGGATGCCGGCTGCCTTTGCCTCTCCCAGTACTATGTCCCAGCCCGTCTCCACCAGCGGAGAAAACGCGATAACGTCTACCTTGTACGCGATGAAGGATCGTATCGCCTTGATCTGGTTTTCAGGTTTCTGCATGGCATCGTCGAACATGATCTTGATGCCCACCTTTTCGGCGGCTTCCATGATCGAGCGGCTGTTCTGCGTACGCCAGGTACTCTCGTCCCCGAGTTGGGAATATCCCAGCACGATTGGCTTTGCAGCATCCGCATTCCGACGGCCGGTACCACATCCGCAGAGTGTCACTAGGCAAAGTATGAAAAGAAACCGGATCAGCCTATTCATCAAAACTCCCCACAAACAACGATAGCCAGAGCACTGCAGCTTCCTTTCCGGTGTCAGGCTACTCTACCATGCAGACGCAGTATCGTAAACGTAATCCGGCACCCATGAGGGAAAACGAAAGAAAAAGCAGTATTTCAATAAAAAAACAAAGGAATGACCCACCACTCGTGAACTCTTCATAAAAGATCGCACCAAGAGCGGAAGGATGTATGTAGCACTATGGCAATTAGTCCCCTTTAATGCATTCAGAGACCTGCGTCTCGAATCTAAACGTAAAGAGGGGGAAGAAATGAAGAAACAACTTACAATCAGCATCCTGTGCGTATCCGCACTGCTCATGCTGGCTCCAGCCATCGTCTTCGCTGCCGGAAGCAAGGATGCGGTATCAACGGCCGGTCTGATCAAGGTCGGCATCGTGAATCTGCCGCCGGAAGAATCCGGCTACCGGCAGGCCAATGTCGAAGACATGAACAATGTCTTCTCGAAGGCGAACGGCTACGATGCGAAGCAGACCAACACCGGCGACAACAGCGAACAGATTGCTGCGGCCCAGGGTTACATTCGGGATGGTGTGGACTATCTCCTCATCTCGGCCGCAAACGCTTCCGGTTGGGACAACGTGCTGAAGTCTGCCAAATCCGCAGGCGTAACGGTTTTCCTCTTTGACCGCCTCATCCAGACGGACGCCTCGAATT
>MIBM01000308.1:4537-4692 GCA_001830645.1 Spirochaetes bacterium RIFOXYC1_FULL_54_7 | reverse complement strand
GGTCGAAGCGAAGCAGTCCTCAAAGCCCGCGATGCCGGCAAGATCACCGTCGTAGCTGACGGAACCGGTGGAGACAGCTGGAGCCTTGAGGAAGCCCGCAAAGTGGTTGAAGCCGCGATCGCCGCAGGCAAGGATTTCAACGTCATCTACGCCCA
>MIBM01000308.1:4029-4514 GCA_001830645.1 Spirochaetes bacterium RIFOXYC1_FULL_54_7 | reverse complement strand
CCGTTCAGGCCCTCGCCGCGGCCGGCATCACCCACGGCAAGAACGGCAAGGTCAAAGTCATTGGCTTCGACTTCAACCGTTTCGCACTGCGCAATGTGCAGGCCGGTTACTGGGACTGCAATATCCAGTGCAGCCCCCGCCAGGCGGCCGAGATTTCACGCTGGATCAAAGCGAAGGCAAGCGGTACGGCACTCCCGAGCGGAATTGTCTTTCAGAAAGAAATCTTTGTTGATACCGCTTCGATAACCGATGACATCATCGCCAACTTAGGGCTCAATGCCGATCCTGGCAAGGGTGTAGTGACCAAGTAACTGTCCCTTG
Source organism: Spirochaetes bacterium RIFOXYC1_FULL_54_7 (assembly GCA_001830645.1). Lineage (GTDB taxonomy): Bacteria > Spirochaetota > Spirochaetia > Treponematales > UBA12059 > MIBM01. The sequence goes on along the minus strand of MIBM01000308.1, from coordinate 4,193 downwards.
TCTGGATTTCCCGATCGATAGCTTTTGTGCGCGGTGCGGTGTTCGGAGCTGATCCGGCACACCGCACCGCGATCAGTTTATGCGGTACTGAGGGAGGCCTTTAGTTGCGGTCGGAGAACGTGCTCGAAATGCAGGGTATCTGCAAAACCTTTCCTGGGGTCAGG
>MIBM01000308.1:3817-4017 GCA_001830645.1 Spirochaetes bacterium RIFOXYC1_FULL_54_7 | reverse complement strand
GTGGACTTCGCCCTTCGGAAGGGTGAGATCCATGCCCTTATGGGCGAAAACGGAGCGGGCAAGTCCACGCTGGTAAAGGTCATGACCGGTGTTTACGAAAAGGATGCAGGTCGGATGGTTCTGGATGGAAGGCAGATCCACTTCAGATCGCCGCAGGACGCGCAAAACAATGGAATCGGCACAGTCTATCAGGAAATAAC
>MIBM01000308.1:0-3754 GCA_001830645.1 Spirochaetes bacterium RIFOXYC1_FULL_54_7 | reverse complement strand
TCACTGGAAGCGTATGAACGCAAAGGCGACGCTACTGCTCCACTCCCTCGGCATTCCAGTGAGGCCGACCCAGCAGCTTTCAAGTTGCTCGCTTGCGGTCCAGCAGATGATCGCGATTGCCCGCGCGATCGATATGGACTGCAAAATTCTCATCCTCGATGAGCCGACCTCCTCCCTTGACGAAGACGAGGTAAAAAAGCTCTTCGATCTCATGCGCGAACTGAAGTCCAGGGGTGTGGGGATCATCTTCATAACCCATTTTCTCGACCAGGTGTATGAGATCAGCGACAGGATTACGGTGCTCCGAAATGGGGAGTTGATCGGCGAATACGAAGCATCTTCCCTTCCCCAATTCGAACTTGTCTCGAAGATGATGGGAAAGGCACTGAGTGATGTAGCAAATTTGAGAAAACATGAGCCACTCGTACCCGCTGGCAGCACGCCGGTTTTCGAGGTGACGGCGCTTTCAAGCGACGCCGGTGTAAGGCCCTTCAACTTCACCATACAAAAAGGCGAGGTAAACGGGTTCACCGGGTTGCTAGGTTCCGGGCGCAGCGAAAGCGTCCGCGCGATCTTCGCCGCCGACAAGGTGACCGGCGGTGAAGTCAGGATGAATGGCAAAAGAGTGAGGATCCACGCACCCCTGCAAGCGATGAAGCAGGGAATCGGCTATCTTCCGGAAGACCGCAAGGGCGACGGGATCCTCGCCGAGCTCTCGGTGCGCGACAACATCATTCTGGCCTTGCAGGTGATGAAAGGCTTCCTCAAGCCTCTGTCGCGGAGACAGGCGGAGGCATTTTCCTACCAGTATATACAAAGTCTGAACATAAAGACCCCGTCCACCAACACCCCGATCAAATCCCTTTCCGGCGGCAACCAGCAGAAAGTCATCCTGGCCCGCTGGCTGCTCACGCATCCCGAGTACCTGATCCTCGATGAACCCACCCGGGGAATCGATGTCGGAACCAAGGTGGAGATTCAAAAACTGGTACTCAAGCTCGCCGAAGAAGGAGTCAGCGTGACATTCATTTCGTCGGAAATCGAGGAGATGCTCCGAACCTGCTCCCGCTTGATCGTTATGAAGGACCGTCAGATTGTAGGGGAACTATCCGGTATGAATTTGACGCAAAGCGATGTCATGCACGTGATAGCCAAGGGGGGACTATGAGCATGGTCAAGGCGAAAGCGCATGGATCCCATCTATTCCTCCCCCTCTCGGTCCTGGCGCTCCTCATTGTGATCAACCTGATAAAGGGCGCCGATTACTTCAGCATGTCCTTGATAAATGGAGCCTTGTACGGGAACATACCGAATATCCTGTTCGGTGCCTCGGAGTTGGTTATCCTTGCAGTAGGTATGACCTTGGTTACCGCGTCCTCCCGCGGGCAGGACATAAGCGTGGGTGTGGCCGCCGCCATCACTTCCGCCGTCTTTGTCAGGGTGCTCCAGAATACCGGTGATATAACCTGGTTGACCATAGCGGCGAGCTTCCTTGCGAGCTGCGTGGTCGGGATAGTCATCGGCGCATTCAATGGCTCCCTGGTATCGATATTCAGGGTTCAGCCAATGGTCGCGACCCTCATACTGTTCACGGCGGGAAGATCCATCGCCTTCATGATTGACGGCAAACTGTCTCCCGTGCTGGCGAACGATCTGACAGGCCAGATCGGCGGTGTAATTCCGGGAGTGCCTATACAGACTCCAATAATCCTGACCGTCCTCTTCATCGCATTCATTGCGGTGCTCCTCAAGACCACGAACCTCAAGCTCTATTCCGAGTCTGTGGGAATCAACGAAAAGGCTGCGCGGCTGAACGGTATAGACCCGACCAAGATCAAGTTCCTGACCTACATGATCCTCGGAGTCTGCAGCGCGGTCGCAGGTTTCATAGCGGTTACCAAGGCGGGGCGCCACGACAGCGTCAATTTGCTCAAGTTTGTCGAAATGGACGCGATCCTCGCCGTAGCGATAGGCGGAAACGCTCTCTCTGGTGGGAAGTTCAGCATAGCCGGTTCCATCATCGGCGCATACACAATAGAGGTACTGAGCAGGACACTGCTCAGGCTTGAAGTAGGCACCGAGACGATCAAGGCCTTCAAGGCGGTGTTCATCATCATTCTCATGGTAGTCGCATCTCCTGTGGTCAGGGAGTCTGCGACAAAAACCTTGAGATGGGTACAAGCCAAGTCAAATCGCGGCATCGTGCTGGAGACAGGCGCATCGGACGCCGCAGCAGTTTCCAGAGCGGACGCCACAGAGGTTTCCAGAGCAGACACTCCTGCAGAGAAGGAGCTGTGAGATGGGATCCCTTAATGCAGCCAAACCCAAAGATGCACTGTCGAATTCCAATCTTCTCTTTCTCATCGCTGTGGTCATATTTGTATTGATGTACGGGTTTGCGATCCTGCGTTATCCGGGCAGTTTCCTGCAGTTTCAGACCTTCTTTGACCTGTTCAACCTGAACGCTCCGCTCATCATCATTACCCTTGGCATCAGCATCGTCATGATTGGAGGCGGCATCGACATTTCCGTAGGTGCTGTGACTGGCCTGGTAACCATGTGTTGCGCCGTGATGCTGGAATCGGAAATGGGGAGCGTTGGGGGTGCCTTGCTTCTTGCGCTGGGCATAGGTATCGCGTTTGGTCTCTTGCAGGGATATCTTATTTCCTATCTTGAGATACAGCCATTCATCATAACACTGGCAGGAATGTTCCTGGCCAATGGACTGCTGACGACCATCCACAAGGATCCTCTCAACGTGACCCTGTCGGGTTTCGTTGTCCTACGGGATTTTGAAATAGTGATTCCCTGGCTTGGTACGCACAACAGGCTAGGTAATTTCATCCCCCTGGAAATCAAACCCGGCGCTGTGGTTGTGTGGGTCCTTGTCATCATCCTGGTCATCTTGATGAAGTGGTCTCGTTTCGGTCGCAATCTCTACGCTGTCGGCGGCAATAGCCAGAGTGCTCTGATGCTCGGCATCAACGTAAGGAAAACGAAATTCCACTCATACCTGTTAAGCGGATTCCTGTCTGGTATCGCGGGCTTCGTGTATATAATGACAACGGGAGCCGGCAATGTCGGAAACGCGTCGGGCTTCGAAATGAAAGCTATAGCTGCTTCCATAATAGGCGGCACGATGCTCACTGGCGGCGTAGGGAACCTGTTTGGTTCGCCGGTTGGCTCACTGATCCTTCTGACCATCAACGAATTGATCCGTGCAGCGGGCGTAAACTCCAACTATCAGGCAATAGTAAGCGGGCTCTTGCTGTACATCTTCATTGTTCTGCAAAGCGTTGTTGTGTGGCTGCGTGGCAGGGGAAAATTCAGTCTTGTCCTGCCGTCCTGGCTGCGCCTGGGCAGGAAAGAGGTCGAGGACCAGGGGTAGGTCGGGAGTGCATTCCGGTACGGGTCATCACGGTCGGAGAAGTCTTCCCGGCCTGGATGGCGCGGAAGGTTCTCCAGAAAGCTCTTCATTGTGTCGAAGTGAATATTGGAGAGCCACTCATAATCAAGGCATCCAATGCGGAACATGTCCCCTTCCCAATCCCTGCCAGGGAATCGCCGCCCACCATGTTCGCTGTCTCCGGGATTCACAAGGAAACAGTCCTGGACTTCCTCAAGGTCTTCAGCATCACCGGTTTTGAGGATTATCCAAAGCGCACCAAGCGAACCTTTAAGCTTGATGGTACGTCAACGACCTTTGAGGTCAAGCAGCACAACTTCCAGCTAACGGAGGTATCCATGAGCCGGG
>MIBM01000307.1 GCA_001830645.1 Spirochaetes bacterium RIFOXYC1_FULL_54_7 | reverse complement strand
AAGCCTTGGACTGCGCACTATAGCCACTGCACGTAGGCCGGAAGGACCGTCCAGAAGTTCCCTGAACTCCTCTCCCGAGAAGATGAGTATTACCCTGTGGAGGAGAAGCTGGGACTTGCCTACCCATTCGCCTTCAAGGAATTCGGCAAAGGCCAGATATGGGTCATCTTCCCGGGGGATAGCCCGGGTCAGGGTGCCGAACAGAAAATAAGCCCTGTCCTGCATGTCCCTCAGGGGCAGGAACTCTCCCCGTTCGGCCATACCGGAAAAGTCGGCGATGGATTTGCTGAAGTCGATGGTGCCTCTGTACTCCAAGGCTCCCGAGTTCGCGCCTTGGGCCGGGATGGCAGACGCCAAGGCCGCGGCGCACGCCAGCGCCAGGATCATGCGTTTCATGTAAGCCTCCCTGTCAATCCGGCGCCATAACCCATACAGGCACAGCACACCGGTACGGACAGCCTAACACTATTCCATGTCGCTGTCGAGGACAGCCAGCTTGAAGAACATGTTCCGCAGCTGCCGCACTTCCTTTTCAGTAGCTGATGACCTGGCAAGAATGCTTTTCAACATGACGGCCGCATCCTTCCGACCGCCAATCTTGAAGAATCCGGCCTCCTCCAGCCGGGCACAGACAGTCTCGACTTCTGCCGCAATTGTACCGCGAAGCGCTGGAACCCGACCATGCATACCGTTTTCATCATTATAGGACGGATCGGACTGGATGATGGCCTTCCTCAGTTCCCAGCAGGCCAGCTGTACCGCGTGGGACAGGTTGAGGGAAGGAAAGGCCTCTGAAGTGGGAATGAAAACTGCCTCGTCACAGAGGTCAAGCTCTGAAGCTGACAAACCACCCCGTTCGTTACCGAAGACCAGTGCAATACGTACTGTAGGTTTGTGTATGCAATCTTCAGAAAAGCGGCCGACATCCACAGACTTCTTGCGGTATCTGCCCATGCGCCTGGTAAAACCCGCGGCAAGGGTAAAGCCGGAGAGCGCGGACGCCAGGTTGGAAAATCTTTCGGCAGACTCGAAGAGGCCAAAGGCATGGATGGCACTGGTATGCACAACGTCAAGGTCATATCCAGGGCAATCTGCCAGCAGCAGGCGACCGAAACCCATGGTTTTCATGGCCCGGCAGACAGCACCGACATTGGATGAACCCTCTGCCCGGCAGAGCACTACGGCAAAATCATCAAATTGATCCATTATACGGCAGACTCCTGTTCATACGGCAGGCTCCTGTTCATACGGCAGGCTCTTCTTCTTTCTTCAACGCCCGGT
>MIBM01000306.1 GCA_001830645.1 Spirochaetes bacterium RIFOXYC1_FULL_54_7 | reverse complement strand
TTGAGAGGGTGCCGAGGATCATTTCCTGATGGTCAACAAAATACTTGTTCACTCTGAGTTGAACGGTGACCGGCCCGTAATGCCCTTCCTTGACCACATCAATCGTCCCGGTCTCGACAAAATCAGTCTCGAGCAGTTTTTCCTGGCCGTCCTTCTTCTTTCGGAAAATCAGAATATCGGTTGCCACCTGGGTATTGGCATTGCCGCTGAACGTCCCAGAGGGGAGACGGATCGCTCCGACCAATTCCGCCTTCTGGCTCATCTCCCGGCGGGCACGTTTCGTCTCTTTGTCCATGGTCCCGGTCGAGGTGATCATTGCGACCAATCCGCCAGGGCGGGCCATGTCGATGGATTTGTTGAAATAATAATCGTGGATCAGGTGTCGCCCCTTATTGAACTTCGAGTCCGCCGGCCTGACGCTCCCGCTGAATGGCGCGTTGGAGATGACAAGGTCGAAGTGATCCTGGGGGAGCTTTATTTTCTCGTAGGGGGAATGGAAGATTGCCGCATCCGGATAGAGCTTTTGCGCCAGCCTGGCGGTGATCCCGTCAAGATCAAGGCCCATCAAGGAAGACTGGCCGGCCATCTCCATCGGCATGGCGCCGAAGAAGTTCCCTGTCCCGACCGCGGGCTCCAGAACTTTTCCTCCGGTGAAGCCGATCCGCTCAAGGGCTGAATACATCTGCTTGACGACATGGACCGGAGTGTAAAAGGAATCGGTGACGGTGGACTGTGCCTCCTTGTATTCCTCCTCGGATAGGACAGACTTCAGCATCAAGTTACGCTCTGACCAGCTTCCATACCGCTGGAACGCTTCGGCCAATCCGCCCCACCCGACATAGCGGGCCATGATCGACTGTTCTTCTACCGTCGCGCTCCGGCCTCGCTCTTCAATCCCCTTCAGGACTTTTATCGCGGCGATGTTCTGCGCGAACTTCTGGCCAGGGGTCGATTCGGTGATTGCCTGGACATCGGCATCGGTCAGGCGGTAGTTTCCTGCAAGTACGGCATCTGGTCCGGACTCAACTTCGGTACTTCCTTCTCCTCCGGCAGATTGATCCAGGCCTCCTCCACTACCTCCTTCGCCTGGTCGAAAGGAACCCCCATCGATAATAGACTCTCCAGGTGATTTCCCGCCTTGAGTGCCGCCAGTTCCAGTGCCGCCCTCAGTGTCCCCGCCAGCTTCAGTTTTAGCACCATCCTTGGCCTTGCCGCCTTCCACTTCATCAGAGCTTTCATCTCCCACGGGCTCAAATCCATAGGATTCTGTGAAACCTTCTGATCCGAAACGGATAGTTGTTTCGCTGTCTGCATGATCTATGGCCTCCAGATAAAAGCCTTGGATATTATCTACCGTCAGCGCCTCGGTGTATCCGATCGCGCCCTTGCCGTCGCCTTCTTCCGAAGTAAATTCATCGTCATAGGCCGCATATCCTCCGGGCTGCATCATGGCGCCCCTGGCGGTCTGCTTGTACCGGTACCAGTAAAGCCCGTCATCTGAGGGGTCGCCCTGGTTCAGTTCCTGGTACATCTGCTCAAGACGGGCTTCGAGTTCGGCCAGCTTGGCCTCGACTTCAAGGCGGATCTGAGCGGAAACCGGGACGAAATCAGTTTTCATCGAGGGGATTCCTTCCTTGCTCCACTCCATCCCGGCGAAGAACCGCTTGAACAGGTCATTGAAGACTTGGCGTTCATCGGCTTCCGGGTACGGGCTGCCCTTGTACCCGGTTTCGGCAGAAATCACCCCGGGCTCGACGAACATCTTGCTGACAAGATAGGGATTATCCCCCTGCAGCTCGTCGGCGATATAGGTCTCGAAGGCCCTGGCGAACATCTCCTCGCCCTTTGACCAGTAATCGCGCCCCTTGCTGTCGAGAGCCTTGGCCGCCTCGAAGAACTTCGTCTCGACGATGACCCCTGAATCTTTATCCTCCCACTTTTTCTTGAGATATTCCCGGGCCGTCTCAATATCCATTCCCGGTTGGCGGTACTTCGCGTCCCAATCCTTGCGGGTGAGGATCTTCGCGATATGCCGTTCAGCCTGCTCCAGGTTGTAGGCCTTCTTCAGCGATTCGTAAATATCGTGGACCGGGTTTATCTCGCGGTACTTTTCATCGACATTATCCTGCAGGGAAAGCAGAGATGAGAAGTCGAGGGCATGCCCCCATTCGTGCGCAAGCGACCCATCGCCCTTGGTTTTCGTCAGGTTGATCAGGTGGCCAGCCGGATCGTAGTGGGCGGCGGCCCAGGAAATCTTGTCGCCGAATGCGCCGAAGTACAGACCAAGCCCCTTCCCGCCCGACTTGACAAGGGACATTCCTTTGTCCGGGGCGCCAAGAGTTTTGGCCAGGTCCTTGAGGGCGTCATACGCGAGGTTGACTGAATACTGCCGGTGCGCACTTTCCGCCCAGTTCCCGAAATCAACATCGGGGAGGCCGAAGGTTTTCGCCAACTGCTCGGCGTTGATATCCTTCCCTTTCCGCCAGTTGTTTGGGCTCTGCTTCACCTGCATCAGGGGAACGCTGAACCGACGGATCTGCTTGTTCTTCCCTCCGCCAGTTTCCTCCTGGGTTTCGATGAACCCGTCCGCCTCGGCGATCAGGTCTTTCATCCGGATCACGGCTTGGAACTGCCTGTTCTCGGTATTCAGTTCGGTTCGGCTGTGGAACTCTCCCTTCGCCTCGCCTTCCGGGGCGACGTTGTAGATTCTTTCATCAACATAAGCCTTTTCCCAAAGGCCATAGGCCAGGGCGTCCCGGGCCTCCTGAACAGTGGAGGCGTTGCTGATCAGTTGCTCAAGCTGCTCAACATAGTGAATGTACTGCGAGGCCTGGGTCATGAGGTCGTCCGCACCCTCATTTTGCACCCGCTTCAGGATCGCCTCTTTGAAGGAGTCGGCCCACTTCTGCCGGCCGCCTCCGGCCCAGTGCCCATAATATTCAGTGAACCCGGTAATATACTTGCGCCGGAAATACTCCAGATACCGCCTTGTCCCGGGGGTCGCGGCCTCCGGAATCTTGATCGGCATCAAAAGAGCCTTGGAGGTCTTGGTCAGGATGTTGTTGACCAGCTTTTTGTGGTTGCCGGTATCGGTATTCTTGATCTCCTTTTTGATTTCCTCGACCCGATTCTTGTGGTAGCCCTCCATCTTCTTGGTGCGCTTCCGGCCGGGCTCTTCGACTGGCTGAGTCTCGACTTCGGGCTCTTTTACTTCCTCTTGCTCCTTGACCTCCAGGTTCCCCTCTTTGACATCCTTCAGGAACGCCTTGACGTAGGGCTTGATCACGTCGCCGAAGGTGGTGACGATATGCTGCACAAGTTCTTTCAGGGAGTGGCCGGCGTCCTTCGCATTGTTCCAGGCGGCGACGAAATGCGGCTTGGCCTTGGCATAGGTCTCTTCATCGAATACTGGACCAGACCCGAGCGTGTTCTTCGGCCCGAACAATTCCGCTAATCCGGAAAGTGCCTCCTGCACCCCTTTGACCGCGGAGACCCCGCCTTCCTTCGCGATCTGGCCGGTGGTCTTCCGCGGGCCGCGTGGTCCGGTTGGGGGCGGAGTCTTCGGCTGCTTTGTTGGGGTAGAGGTTGTTTCGTCGATCAGGGCATCCAGGTCGTCGTCAGACATGGCGGCCAGTTCCGCCTCGATGTCAGGGGCTTCAACTTCAACGACTTCAGCCTCGCCCGTCTTGGGCTCCTCAGAAAATACCCAGTCCTTGAAGCCTTCTTGGGAGAACCTGACCACACTCTTCCCGCCGGTCCAGCCATCCTCGTAGTTGGAATTGTAGAGGGCCATGGCCTCTTCTTCGGTCGCTGTGCCAAAAATCGCTTTGTGCTCGTCGAATTTCCCAGACTTGTTCACCTGGTTGACAACGAACACGGGGAGGGTGGCTTCCGGATCGAACCCGGGGGCAATGAAGACGTCAACATGATCCTTGTCGAATCCGACCGAACCTTTGATATACCCGTAATCAGCATGCAGGACCTGGCGCCATTCTCGCCCATCCTTATTCTTTCCTGACCGTTCTGTTCCAAGTGGGCTTTCAATGGCGATATCGAGTCCGTAGGCCTGGACGTGCGCCTTCTTGTAATTCCCCGCTTCCTTCTGGGCCTCGGTCGGTTCGGTCGTGACCTCCTGGCCGTCGGCGATCGAATCTGGATTCTCAATAGTCTCGACCTTCGGCTGCACAATGGCCGTCTCCTGGCCAGTGGCCCGGGCACGGATAATGGTATCGTCCGGTGAAGGTTGCGTTTCGGCCGTGGCCTTCCCGATTGCCGTGGTCCTGAGTACTTGATCAGGTTGAGCCGCTGTTTCTGCTGCCTTCTGGCCAATCGCCTTCTGGCGGATAAGGAAATCTTCGGCTGATTCTTTTTGAGTCGGTACGGCCGCCCCGGTTTTTCCTGGAGCAAAATCTGTTTCGGTGATGATCCGGTCGATACGAGGCCGCAGTTTGGCGATGCGCTCCCTTACCTTGGCCCGTTCGCTCTTCGGAGTTTCCCCAACCTCGACCATCTCCTGATTCCGAATGGCATGCTGCATCAGATCGGGGCCGTGCCTCTTCACCCCTTCCCGAATATGGGCCAGAACATCCTCATCCCCGGCGGCCAGCATATCGCCGGCCATGTCCCGGGTGATCCCGTTGATCAGGTCGCCCCGGGCGATGTCGGGGAGGGCCATCGGCTTCTCTTCTTTCGCCGGCCAGGATCCGCGCTCACGAACTTTTTCCGCCGCCGAAGCAATCGAGTTGCCGCCGTAAATCGTGGACTGCTTCTTCCCGTCGCTCGATACGACTTTAATCAGGTACGCCCCGCCGTCAGGCTGCCGGGTGATGGTGAAGGAGGTCCCTTCGGAATCGACATGAGGAACGCCTTCTTTCTCGAAGTCTACATATCCGGCATCTGGTTGCGGCCCCGCTTCCTGATCTGCTCCTTCAGGTTGTACGGGCTGTCCTTGAAGTCGTCCTTCGTAATCTGCTGTTTCGGTGCTTGCGGTTTCGGATTCCCCGCCGCCGGGGCCGGCAACCTGTTCAGGTCCAACTTCTCCCCCCGGGCCAACGACGCCGGTCTGATCGACGCCACTTCCTTCTCCAGGGCCGCCAGCTCCGCCCGGGACTTCGCCCTGGCCTCCGCCTCCGCCTTCTCCTTCTTCGACTGGTACAGCCCGAACATCGCCATTTTCAATACCTCCGGTGGTTGGTGTTTCAAAAGCAGGCACAGCCGGCAAAGGAGGAACCGGCTGGCCTGCGCCCTGCTCGCCATTCGGTGCAGGGATCTCTCCGCCGGTGGGCGGGGTTACTGGTGGGGCAGGCGGCGTCCCGGTAGTCGGTCCGGGCTCGCCGCCCTCCTTTTTCTCTGCCTCGGGAAGCTGCGGCAACTGGCCGTTGTTCCGGGCAAGTACTCTTTGCAGGGACGCGCCGATCGGGCCGGAAATTGCCCCGGGCGCCGGGCCGTTGTCGGCATACTCGAATTCTTCTGAAGCAAGGTTCGCTTGCTCTTCGGCGTTGAGCGGCTTACCCATGGCCCTTTTGTTCCTGGCCCGGGCCGTGACCTCCATCTTCTTGATTTCTTCGTCGGCGAATCCGTACCCCCCTACCGGCTGGATAGTGCCGGCGACGGTCTCCACTGTTCCTGGAGGTTCGGCGGTCGGGATATCGGCATCGCTTACCCCGTTGGCCGATTCCTTGGCTGCGACAAAATTGATCAAGTCCTGGTCGAGCGGGATTGGCTGGCCGGCCTTGACGTAGGTCATCGCCTTAGCGGCCCACTCCTTGCCGACCTGTTCGTCGCCGACCGATTCGGAAAGGGTGGCTGCGACATTATAGACAGCCTGCGCCCGCTCCCGGGGGAAACCGGTATTCAACCCGTCATACGCCTTTTTCCTCTGGTATGCCGCATGACCGCCGACCACGGTACCCATGCCGACGGAAAGAAACATGGCAGGGAGGATTGCTTCGGCCATCGCTTCGCCGGAAGTTCCCCGGGGAAGACCAGCCTCGACATCGGCCTTGTGCTGGAAATACGAGGTTCCTACTTCGGACCCAACCTCAAACGGGACATCCTTCAATACTCCTTTCGCGATCGCCTTCAGGGCCCCGGGCTTAACCAGCTCTTTCAGGATGACCTTTCCACCATTGTAGAGGGCCTTCCCACCCGGGACCATCCTGAAAATGATCGCCGCGGCCAGGTCGCCCGCACCTTCACCAACCGTTTCCGCATATGCGTGGGTCATGGCGTTTGCGTGGGCGACATCATCGCGCTCTTCGTCGGTGAGTTCCGGGCGCTGGGCCTTGAGTTCTTCCGTGACGCGGTCCTTCTGTTTTCCGTAAGTACCCGGGCCGAACAGGGTAACCATCGCGGCCGTGCCAAGACCTATGGCCCCGGCGGTCCCGGCGACCATCCCGCCGGCAACCGCTGCCGGGAAGACTGCAAGTGAGGTGGGGAGCGACTCGAGCGCGGTATTCAGGCCTCGCTTGACCGCGCCCTCCTGCCCGGTGACCTCTGAGACATCTGGCTTGAGGATCTCTGTTCTTTCGGGAAGTTCGCGCCAGTAATCCTTTGCGGTTTTGGTTATCTCAGTGCCGCCGGTCAAAACATCGGCGGCCTGTGCCGTGGTCTCCATGAGATCGATGACGCCGCGGACGGCATGGGACGCGACATCGCCGAGGAACCCGCGCTCAGGGGCGGCGCCTTCCGGTACCGGCCCTTCGTTCTCTATTTCATCGAGAATAAAGTCGGCGACGGACGGCTGCTTCGGTTCAGGGGACAACCCGAACCCGGCTTTCGGCGCCTCCGGTGCAGATGGTTCGGCTTCTATTTCGTTGAGCAGATCGTCAGCAAGTCCCATGATATCCCCAGATTAATTGATGCCGTTTGCAACCAGGATCGCCTTTGCCTTCGCCCTATCTTCGGGGGACTTCGATGTCTTAAACTGCGTAATCGCTGCTTGAACAGCCGCCAGCTTATCAGGGGGAAGGTGAGAAAGCCGCGG
>MIBM01000305.1 GCA_001830645.1 Spirochaetes bacterium RIFOXYC1_FULL_54_7 | reverse complement strand
GAAGCTCCCTCGAATTCGATAGAGCCGGTCCAGGGCTTTACCATGCCCATGATGGTATTTATGAGGGTTGTCTTGCCCGCACCATTTGGCCCGAAGAGTCCTACAGACTCCTTGCCTACAGACAGATCGATTCCACGCAGCACCTGGAGTTTGCCGTAGCCGGTTTCCAGCTTCTTTATGTCCAGTATCATGCAGCGCCTCCGAGATATGCTTCTATGACCCGCGGGTTCCTGGATACCGTTTCGTAGGGTCCCTCGGCAATGAGCTCACCTGCTTCAAGGACAATGACCCGCTGGGTTAGCTCCCGTATCACGCCCATGACATGCTCCACGACGCCTACTGCCATCCTGCGCTCTGTGGCTATACGCTGGATGGTGGCTATCATCTGCCTGGTCTCGTCGCTGTTAAGTCCGGCCATCACCTCATCCAGGAACATCACCTCCGGCTCGTTGGCCAGGGCACGGGCTATCTCCATCTTCTTTATCTCAAGGATGGACAACTGGGTGGTGTCGCGCTCCAGCCCTTCAAGCCCGAGCTCCGCACAGATCTCATGGGCCAGGCGGCGGGCCTCCCTCAGGCTCTTGCCCCGGCTGAAGACCGACCCTATCATCACGTTTTCCACGACCTTGAGGTTCTCCAATGGATGTATGAGCTGATAAGTGCGCGCTATGCCCATACGGCTGCGCAGATGGGCAGGGGCGTAGGTAATGTCCTTGTCTTTGAAGGTGATGGTCCCCGAGGTCGGCATGAGTATGCCCGAGACCAGATGTATGAAGGTGGTCTTGCCGGCGCCGTTGGGACCAATGATGCCGAGTATTTCTCCTTCTTCCATATTGAAGGAAACATCATTTACCGCAACCAGACCACTGAAGGCCTTGGTCAGCCTCTGGGTTGATAACTTGCTCATTTGCGGACCCCACGTTTCTGCCTGCCCCACAAACCGGCACGCGAATTGCGGCGTGCTTGACGCGCCATGCCCAGCAAGCCCTGGGGCATGAACAGTATGACAACGATGATTATGATGCCATACACCACCAGATGGCCGTAGGGCATGCGCAGTTTAAGGAATTCAGAGCTTATGCCAAGCAGTACGGCGCCGGCCATGGGTCCCATGGTGCTGTGGATGCCACCAAGCAAGGCCATGGCCAGAGGCAGCAGGGTAAAG
>MIBM01000304.1:3445-5625 GCA_001830645.1 Spirochaetes bacterium RIFOXYC1_FULL_54_7 | reverse complement strand
CAACCAGAGAGAGTTCAGAACCGTCATCAGGAATGTCTACATGACAACCAAGAATACCTTCCTGGATGCGAGTGGCTGCCTCGGTCAGTGCATGTACACGCTGACCGAACAGGGCTTCACTAAGTAGATGGGCCATCATCAGGTTGATGACTAGCAACAAAGCCATAAGGCCTAAGTTTCTGACAAGAACCACCGATGACGGTCTTTTGGCCAGTTCCTCCGGAACCGCAAGCACGATATACATATATGGCTCTTCGGACGGTACATGCCTCAGTTTCCGGAAGGAATAGAACCGGCGAATGCCATCAGAGCCCTCCCTCAAGGTAGTCCCCGTTTCGGGACCGGTAAGTATATCCTGCCATACATCTGCCTTGATCTTTTGACCGATGGGATTGCTGCTCTTGGGTGGATGGAAGAAGAGTCTGATCCCGTTATGATCGGTTATGCCTAATACAGTGTCTACCGGAAGCCTGAGTTGATCGAAGACTGGCTGGTACGAACTGAGCATATAGGTACAGGTGATGGTTCCCAACAATGACCCATCTTGCCCAATTATAGGTTGAGAGAAGGGAAAAGACGGGATATCGTCGACCTTTCCAAGTATGTATTCCCCAGATGAAAAACGCTGCAGGTGTATCGAATCCCGGATATGCTTGCGCTCAGAAAGATCCACTCCCGAGGCAAGCCTGGCCGAATGAGTTACAATACCTGCTGTATCGGTTATAGTAATGTTGAGTAGTTCCGGATTCCGGTCCAGCAAGGAGGCCAGAAGCTCTCCCAGCCTGTCGGGACTTACCAAGCCGCTTGATACCATGGTTGCCACCGTGACCATAAGCTGTCTGGTGGATTCGGTTATGCGCAGCTGTATTTCTGCCAGCGCTTCGGTCTGCCTCATTGCTTCCGTACGAACCTGGCCCTTCAGGTGAGTTCCATGTTCCACGCTGGTCCATACGATTATGAGCAGGACAGGCACCATGGACAGGAGTACAATGAACACCAGCGCTCCCCTGACAGATGAAAAGACAGGCCAGTGTTTCATTATTCAAAATCCATCATGAGCCGTTCGGGCAATGATTTCATCCTGGTGGCGCTCGTCAAGGTCAACGAAATAATCGGAGTATCCTGCCACACGAACCAGAAGGTTCCGGTACTCCTCGGGACGGGCTTTGGCAGCCTGAAGGGTCTGTGAATCCACCACATTGAACTGCACATGATGGCCACCCTGGCTGAAATAGCCACGGACAAGGGAAGCCAGTTTCTTTGCCCCTTGCTCGCCAGCCAGCGCTCCCGGAGTGAACCGCTGGTTGAGCAGGGTTCCGCCACTTCGGGCCTGATCTAGTCTGGCCAAGCTGTTCATCACCGCCGTCGGTCCGCTCCGGTCTGCCCCATGGCTGGGGCTGGTGCCATCAGAGAGTGGCTCTCCAGCCTTCCTGCCATCCGGTGTGGCTGCTGTCTTGCCGCCGAAATAGACATGGCAGGTAGTGGACAGGAAGTCAGCATGGTAATGGCCACCCCGCCAGGATTCCCGCCCTTCCAGGACCGTTATGAAGCTGTTGAATACCCGTACAGCAAGGGCATCGACCTGACCATCATCATTTCCGAACAAGGGCACCTTGTTCCGGGCAAGGGCCAGTAGGTAGGCGTATCCCTTCCAGTCGGATGACAGGGCAGATGCCAGTTCTGTCATCGAAGTCTTTTCTTGCTCGAAAACCAGGGTACGGATTACTGAGAATGAATCGGCCAAGGTTCCAAGACCTGTGCACTGGATATAGTCTGTGTTATACCGCGCTCCGCCTGAATAATAATCCTTGGCATTCTGTACACAATCTGCGATGTACAGGGAGAGGAAAGGAGCCGGCATGGTTCTTCCGTATATTTCTGCCAGCTGGTCATCCATTCTTACCTTGCATTCCACTGCATTGACCAGTTGAAGCTCCCAGGCTTTATACACATCCCCGAAACAGGAGAAGTCTTCGGGCTTGCTTGTGGGAGGACCAAGACGTTCGCCACTCTGTGGATCAATACCATTGTTCAGGGCAAGAGTCAGAAGCTTGGGGCCATTCAGATAGCCATGAAGTATGTAGGCTTCCTTGCCAAAACAACCAGTCTCGACACAGCCGCTGGTACCGCCTTCCCGGGCATCGGCTATGCTCTTGCCCATTGCAACCTGGGCCAGGACT
>MIBM01000304.1:0-3439 GCA_001830645.1 Spirochaetes bacterium RIFOXYC1_FULL_54_7 | reverse complement strand
TCCGTATTGAACAGGGAAGGGTAGCCTGCTCCTTCCCTGGCTACCTTGCAGGCAGCCTCCACTACTCGATCGGGAGTCCTGTTCGCGACCTGTAAGTTTGCCTGGGGCTGAAGCAACCGCAGCTCGTCCAGTACCTCCAGGATCAGATTTGTCACCTCTCCCGAACCATCGGTGCCATCGGCCCGCAGACCCCCAAGATCGATATTCGTGAAATCATTGTAGGTTCCTGACTCGGCGGCCGTCACCCCCACCTTCGGAGGTGCAGGTGTGTTGTTCACCTTGATCCAGAAGGCTGAAAGTATTTCCTTGGCCTCCTCACGGGTAAGCCGTCCTTCCGCAATATCCCCTTGATAGAATGGTTCCAGATGCTGGTCGAAATGACCGGGACTCATGGCGTCCCAGCCATTCAGTTCGGTGATGGTCCCCAGATGGACAAACCAGTAGGCTTGGACAGCCTCCAGGAAGGTTTCAGGCGCTTGTGCAGGCACCTTGCGGCAGGTCTGTGCTATCAGACGCAGTTCTTTAGCTCTGTCCCCATCCACACACTCCTCGGCCAAGCGTTCGGCCAGCTCCGCATGGCGCTGTGCGAACAAGATGGCGGCATCGCAGGCGATGGACATGGCTTCCAGTTCTGCTTTTTTTTCCGCGAAACAGAATTTATCCTGTTCAAATAAGGAAAGGACAGCGTGAACGTCTCCCTGGATGTTCCTGAGGCCCCTGTGGTACAGCAGACTGTCCAGGGCAGTATGACCCGGTGCCCTTTGTTCCATGAACTCAGTGAATATGCCACTATTATACATAGCTGCCCACTGCTCAGGAAGATCCGCAAAGGCAATATCCCGTATCGACCTGCCACGCCAGTAGGGAATGATCTGTTTTTCATATATGTCGATGACCGCGTCACTGACCTCATAGCTGGTCATAGGGCGGCTGCGCAGTATCTCCAGGTCTTCCACACTATGGCAGGTCAATTCTGGATAAGTCGGGGTTGCTTTGGGGTAGGGGCCACGCTCGCCGACAATCAGATCATCCAAACCTATATAGATGGTCTTCCGCTCGCAAAGTTCCCTGAAGGACATTGCCCTCAGTACCGGTACGGGGACAGAGCCCTCATGTTTACGGTATGCATCGGTCATGATAACTGCCCGCTCGGCTGATACACTTGGCTTTGCGGAGAAACTTTCCTGCCTGAGTCTTGCAATTCGTTCTGTCATCACAAACCTCCGATGGTCGTTTCAGGCTCGATCCCTGACATCCGTGCAAAATAGTATTCGTTGATGAAATTTTCCTGCATGCTGAAGGACCAATGCACCTCACGGGAATAGGCTGCGGCAGAAACAAAATCACCCTGCTGCATCAGCCGCAGAAGTTCGGCATGTTCGATGACACCATTCAACTCCCAGGCCTTGAGGTAAGCCTGTCTACGGGGAAAATCGTACAACCTTTCACGGTGCATGGAGATGAGGTCTCTGAGCTCTGCATTGGTGCTTTTATCGATGTAAGTACAATGGAAGGCGAGATTCTGCTCGTAATAGGCATTGAAGTCATCCTGGGCAAGGGCCTCCCCCATGCCTTGATTCAATGTCTCCATGGCAATGAAATCACGATCGCCCATGCGTGGGCCACACTCCATGATCGCAGCTGTCTCCAGAGCCCCAACAAGCTGATATGCGTTGCGTACCGTTTCAAGATCAAGCTCATTGACCATTACCCCCCGCCGGGAGTGGATAGTCACGAATCCCTCTGCCTCCAGCCGTATGAGGGCATCGCGAAGCGGCGTCCTTGAGATTCCAAGTGCGGTTCCTATGGCCCTGAGATCCATAAACGAGCCAGGGTTTAGAATTCCGCGGTTCAATTGTTCTTTGAGAAAGAGATACACCCGTTCCCTGAGGACAATGGCCTTGCTTCCATGAGGCAGATATGATGCAGGCAACAAACTGTGCATGTAAATCATGCATAATCATAAATTGATATATCAGCAATGACAAGTGTCCAGTTGACGCCACCACACACTGAAACGCTGCCTGAACGAGTCCTGACCGGCCATACCTTCGTGCTGAGCCACTTTACCTTGGTGCTCTGTCCCCGATATAGTCCAGCCTATGATTACGCCGGAAAATGGAAAGTATAGCCCGAATCAATGTGGACTCTGTGGAAACCAGTTGCCTGGCTTACCGGCGGAAATTGTCCAGGGCAGGGCTTTCCACCACTGTCCTGCGTGCGACCTGCTACAGATGGCACACGCAGATCGCATGGATGCCAAGGAAGAGGCTGCAAGGTACCTCAAGCACAACAACAGCAGTCGTACCAAGGGATACACCGCCTTCCTGGAGCGTCTACTGATGCCTGTACTACGGGAACTCGAACAGCGTGGCTGTCCTCCTGGCAAAGCCAATGGCCTTGATTTTGGCAGTGGTCCATATCCCATGCTGGCAGAATTGATGGCCGAGCACGGCTATCCTGTTGAAATTTACGATCCGCTATTCGCACCGAGGGACAGAGCATGGCTTCTGGACCATCAATTCGATTTCATTCTCTGCTGTGAAACTGCCGAGCATTTTTACCACCCTGTTGAAGAGTTCGAATTGATGACAAAAATACTGGCACCCCGGGGGTTCCTTGGTATCACGACCTCCTTGCGCAGGGTGGTTTCGAAAATCTCCACTTGGCATTATGCGCAGGATGAGACCCACGTAGCACTGTACAGTGAGAAAACCATGCACTGGATAGCAGATCATTTTGGACTGAACATCAGCTTTCCAGCACACGATGTCATTTTTCTTGAAACCCTTCGTCTAACTCCGTAAACCTTTGAAGCCAGTACAGGCAGAAGGGAAAATCGCGACTCGACCACCTGCAGATCTTCAAGAGTGCTGGTTGTCAGATCTCCGCAGTAACATGTCCGTGGTAGAACTCGTCACGCAGGGCCTTGATCTGGTCGTCCTTGAGATACTCGTCGAAGGTCATCATACGGTCGATGATACCCCCTGGACAGAACTCAATGATTCGATTTGCAATCGAGTTGACGAACTCGTGGTCATGACTGGTAAACAGGATGACGCCCGGAAAGTCGATCAAGGCATTGTTCAGGGCAGTAATGGCCTCCAGGTCAAGATGATTGGTAGGCTCGTCAAGGACGAGGCAATTACCCGCCTGCAGCATTATCCGTGACAATAGGCATCGGACTTTTTCTCCGCCCGAAAGAACCCGGACTGGCTTTAGCGCTTCATCCCCTGAAAACAGCATCCGACCCAGGAACGAGCGGATATAGGTCTCGTCCTCACTGGTGGTGTAGCGTTTGAGCCATTCCACAATTGAATCATCGGAACCGAACAGTTGGGCGTTTTCCTTGGGGAAATACGAGACTGTCATGGTCTGCCCCCAGTAGAACTCGCCTTCGTACGCCTTGTCTTCACCCGAAAGGATCCTGAAGAAGGCG
>MIBM01000303.1:5745-5887 GCA_001830645.1 Spirochaetes bacterium RIFOXYC1_FULL_54_7 | reverse complement strand
GGCACGGTCAATTTCAGGAATTCACGACGGTTTGCGAGGTGAACTTCTGTTGAAAAAAGGAAACTGCAATCTGGCTTTAAAGCATCGACACGATGGGCGCAGCGCGGGGCCGCACCCATCCCGCATCATTAGAACTGGACCT
>MIBM01000303.1:4926-5732 GCA_001830645.1 Spirochaetes bacterium RIFOXYC1_FULL_54_7 | reverse complement strand
GATCGCATCCACGTCGCTGGCACCGGTCACGTCCGTGTTGGAGTAAACCGTGCTCACCTGGGCGTTGTAGCCATCGATGATGTAGTTCACGCCGACGTCGTAACGCTTGGTGTCGATGTCGTTGTCGGGGCTGAATTTCTGGTAGCGGACAAACGGCTGGAACTGCCCCCAACCCACTTTCTGGTCGAAGATGTAACCAACGCCGGCGGAGTAGGCCGTGCCTTGCTCGCTGAGAAAGACATCGCTGGTGTCGTAGTCGTAACCCGCCGCCTCGATCGACAGCGCGCCCGGGCCCACCCCTTTTTTCTCCATCAGGAAGTCGATGCTGTAAGACGCGTAATCGCCCGTTGCGGTGGTCGAATAGGCCCCGTTTTTCTGGCTCCTGCCGGCAATGCCGAATGCCAGAATGTCCTTGCTGCCCAGGTAGTTCCCGGTGCCGTAGTAGCCCGGCTCAGCGTCCCAGAAGTCGACCTGCACCCGCCCGGCATACATCAGGCCATCCGAGCCGGTGCGCGTACCGAGCGTGACCGGAGCAATCTGGAACGCGGTATTGCCTTCGAACGCGCCAAACGCGTAGGCCAGCTTGCCGCCCATCAGGCTGCCGACGACCGCGACGCCGTCGTCACGCCCGATGTGGCCGCCGTTGTAGCCGTAGCGTGAAGCGATGCCCGCCCAGTAGCCGCCCCCCAGCGAATAGTAAGGGCCGGCCATGTTGGCGCGGTCGCTGGGCGACAGGAAACGGCCCGCCCAGATCGTCAGCTCAGGCGCGATCGCAAACTGGACGTTCGCATCGATGACCTGGAAAC
>MIBM01000303.1:3892-4868 GCA_001830645.1 Spirochaetes bacterium RIFOXYC1_FULL_54_7 | reverse complement strand
AAGCTCCTGGAGAGTACTGCCGGGCAGAACCAGCTGTCCGGGCTGCCCATGCTGCCGGGCCTGCCCCTGATGGCGGCCATGAAGGAACAGGAACAAGAACAGAAACGGCACGGCGGGACTGTCGGGATGGGCGGCTCCTGAGCCTCTATTCCCTGCCTGCCTATTTCTTCTTCAGCAGCGCCGCAAAGGGATTGTAGGTCTCACTGTCCCCGGCATCCGCCGCGTCCGCGGCATAGCGTTGCCTGGTTGCCTCATCCTCCGGCGAGGCTGCGGGTTTGAGGGCTATGCGGCGGCCGGCAGTATCCACAGACAACACCTCCACCAGCCTGGTCTCTCCGGTTTTTGCCAGCTTGCGGGCGTCCAGGCGCTTCTGGTCGTTGTCAAGTTCCGATACATGCAACAGGCCATCCAGCCCTGGTTCAAGGGCGATAAAGATGCCGTAGTCGGCGGTGCGGACCACCGTGCCGGTATGCCTGGAGCCCACAGGATACCGGGCTTCCGCCGTAAGCCAGGGGTCAGCCAGCAGTGCTTTGAGGCTGAGGCTGATGCGATTGGTCTGCCAGTCCAGCTTCAGGATGCGTGCCTCTATCTCCTGACCGACGGAGAGGACCTGCTGGATG
This sequence comes from Spirochaetes bacterium RIFOXYC1_FULL_54_7, assembly GCA_001830645.1. Taxonomy (GTDB): domain Bacteria; phylum Spirochaetota; class Spirochaetia; order Treponematales; family UBA12059; genus MIBM01. The sequence continues at coordinate 4,248 of MIBM01000303.1, read as the reverse complement.
TCGGTCACGCGTTCCAGGGAAATTTCGGATACCGGTAGCAGGGCCTGCACGCCGCCGATTTCCACAAAGGCGCCGAAGTCCTGGATCCGGGTTATGGTGCCGCTGATGGTCTGGCCTTCCTTCAGGCTTTGCTTCAGTTCTTCTATCTTGTCCTGCTGGGCTTCCTGTGCGATTATCCGGTTGGATACCATGATGCTGCGCCCGTGGTCCTTGTATTCCTGGATCCTGAAGCTCAGGCGCCGGCCCGCAAAGGATTCACCTTCTTCGGCACGCTTGAGGCCCATCTGGGAGTAGGGGCAGAAGGCCCGGGTGGTGCCGAGTTTTATTTCATATCCGCCTTTTATTTCCTTTTCAAC
>MIBM01000303.1:0-3763 GCA_001830645.1 Spirochaetes bacterium RIFOXYC1_FULL_54_7 | reverse complement strand
GTCCCCGGCGGCGACATTCAGGCTGCCGTTCTCGTCGGCCAGTTCGGCCCGGTCAAGAACCCCTTCACTCTTGCCGCCGAGCTGCAGGAAAATGCAGTCTCCGGTGATGGCCTCTATGGTGGCCTCTACCAACTCGCCGGGCTGGAGCCGCTCGGCCTTGACCATGGATTGTTCAAAAAGCTCGGCAAAGCTATTTGCTTTGGGAAAGCTATTTGCTTTGGGAAAGCTGGTGGCTTTGGGAAAGCTGGTGGCTTTGGATTTGTCGGTATGTGGTGTCATGATGGTTTCTCCCCTGTCACGATCAGTATAGCAGGGATGCTGGGTTTTGGTGAATAGTGGCAGGGTGGTTCAGTCCTGATGATGTCGTATCCAGTCCCTGAGGGCGTGGTTCATCAGGGTCTGGTATCCAGTTTTTTCTTCGCTGGCCTTCTTCCGGAAATACAGGAGGATGTCGTCGTCTAGCCGGATGCTGGTGGATACTTTTTTGGGCTGGTAGAAACGGCCCCGGACCGCTCCGGAGAAGTCGTACTCAGCCTTCATTTCGAAGACGTCTTCAGAGTTCTTCATACTGTCTGCGTTCATTCGTGCTTGCCTCCCTGGCGGAAATGATCCGCACTACCTCTTCTCCGGTAGCGGTGAAGGAGATATGGGCTACCACCTTAAGTCTGGTATCTTTTACTGCTCCGATGGTGATCCAGCGTTCCTCGAAATAGGTAAAACGATGATCGACAAAGGACAGATGCAGCGAGTCATCGAAGACTTGCCGGGCCTCTTCAAAGGAGATTCCGTGCTTGAACTGGTTTATGATGTTCTTTCGCGGATCCCACTCGAAGAGCATATCATGATTCTAGGGGCTTGTAGATGCGTTGTCAATACAAAATCTAATCCGGGGTTCGTTGTTATCCTGTTGTTTTCCGTGGTAGTGGAAGCGTACACATCAGGCCGCCGAGGTCTGACCAGCCACGAATTGGAGGAGTTGCTTTTCTTTTATGGTGCCAGTGCTGCGATAAACCTTGATGGCAGCATTTCCTCCGCCCTGGCTCTGCGGAATCAGGTTTCCGGCGATGGTGAATCCGCTGGAGGCGTAATTGCCTGTTGCGTCGATTGCCGGCAGTTCGGAGATGTCCAGCAGGTTCTGGGTTGCCAGCACTTTGACCTTCAGTGCATCCATCTGAACATTGAAGCCTATCCGCGAGGGTTCGTCATATTCAACGCTATCATACTTGGATTGCCTGTAGTGCTTGCGCCAGACTTCATTGGCGATATCCGCCGGGTTGTCCGCGAAGATTTCATCGTACTTCAGATCGACGATCCTGCCATTGTCCAGCACTACTTTGAGCAGTGCCGTCAGGCCCCCACCTGCAGGTTCGGCAATCTGGTAGAAGCGCTGGCTTGAGGGACCTTGCATCGCGGTTTGCAGTTTGGCCGCCAGGGGCAGCATGGACTGCTTTATACTGTTTGATGCTCCGGAAACCACGTCAAAATTACCGGTGATGCGCTGTTCCTTCAGCATCTGCTGTTCCACCATCACCACACTGGTGCCCTTGGCGGAAGCGTTCCTCCACACGGTAATAATCGCCGGTGATCATGCCCAGGGGAGGCTGGGCTGTCCATTCCAGAGGGAAGGGCTCGTACTCGGACGAAGCGGCGCTTTTGGCATCGGTGGTTGCGGATTTGTCTGTGCCAGCTGCGACGGTGTCATTTTGTTCACTAACGCCGACTGCGGAAACGGTACTGACGTCGCCCATGGATACCAGCAGCATCAGCGACACAATCAGCCAGAGCTGTGGTAGTCTTCCGTTTTTATTCATGCAAGCACCTTGCAGAAGTATTCGCTTGAATCGTATCCCAGCCGGGCGGCAAGTTCGAAAATCCGTATATGTTCACTGTCCAGAACAGCCTTAGCCCGGGCCATCCTCACAGCGGTGCAATATGCTTTGAGGGTAAGCCCGGTTTCCGAAGCAAACAGGTCCCCCAGATAATTGCGGGAGACATTGACCCTGCCTGCTAGGTCACGAACACTCAGGGGACTTTCTGTTTCTTCCAGCACAATCCGGCAGACCATGCTTATCACCGGGTGCCGAGGGCGGTCAAACCAGAAGCGTCCCATGAATAGCGACAGGCAGTCCAGGTGGTTCTGCCATGTCGCCTCCATTGCCGGAATGCTTTCCAGTTTCGTCACGTCCAGGAAGCCATAGTCAAGTGTGGGTAGATAAGCCGGAAGCCAGGGATGGAGTCTGGAAAGCTCCAGCCATACCTGTCTGTACGATTGTGACAAGGCTGTAATCATCTTTCCCGTGTTTCCTGATGCTTCCTGGCGCATCTGATCCAGCAGGGTAGCGCTGTATAGATTGATGGTATCACTTCCACCAATGATGGCCTGCAGCAGTGGTTGCAGGTTCGCTTCCGGTATTTGATTGTTCAGACCTGGCTGTTGGTTTTCGTGTCTTGACGCTCCGTCACCGGAACTGATCTGGCGGGATAAAAGAAATCCAGCTACCCGATGCAGCAGGGCCAGACCGTCCATTCCGGGCATGCGGATATCCGTGATCAGTAGGTCCACCCCAGTTCCGGATAAAAGATCCAATGCAGCAAGGCCATCCGCTGCTTCGTTGATTATCTCGAAACCCGTACTTTTACCCCAGGGAGCCAAGCGTCTGATGTGAGTGTGCAGGATTTCTGAATCATCTACCAGCATGACTGTATACATCGAGGCTTACCCGAGATTCTGCGTAGGTACAGCGCCGGGCAGAGCAATCAAAACGGTAGCGCCTTGTCCCTGTTGCGATTCCATGCGCACACTTCCTCCCAGTTTCTCCAGGCATTTGCGTGCCGAAGCCAGGCCGATACCGTGTGTTGCGTTTGTCGCAAGGCTGCTGCAGCTTGCGGTATTCATTGTTTGCTCCCTGGTCTGGCTGAACTTTACCGCGTTGGCGATGATATTGCGCAGAGCTTGGCGTACCAACAAAGGATCGGTGCCTACTAGCTGCCACTCACCCAATAACTGCAAATGTACTAGCCGGTCGGGCTGGACCACCTGAGCTTCTTCTGTAAGCTCTTCCAGTGCACTGCGAAGATCGAAACTTTCCAGATGAGGCACAGCATCATCGATTATCGCATATTCCAGTAGACGATCGATCAGCGTAATCAACTCTTTGCTGGTTCCCTTGATACTTGCCAGCATCTGCTGGGCTTCGGCATCCAGTCCGGCAGCATGGTCTTCCGACAGTATCAGGGCATAGCTCTCGATGGCACGTAAAGGAGACTTCAGATCATGGGAGATGGTATGGGCAAAGCCTTCCAGTTCCTTCAGTGCGACATTCAGGTTGCGGGTACGCTCCTGTACCCGTTGTTCAAGGCTGACATTGAGCTTCCGAATTTTATGAACCGCCAGTCGCAACTGTTTCCTTTTGGCAACAAGCCTCTCGTAGGTTTCCATGAGGCGTTGCACCGGCCGTACAGTCACGCCGCCAGGAATTACAAAGAGGATGACGGCAAGTACCATAGCCATCATGATCCGGCCATTGTATCTGGCTGCCCTTGTTACAGGTAATCTGAAAAATCTACGTACCCCAGGGACCAGAAGTAGCGCATCGCACAGGGCAAGGAAGATGCTTTCAACCACAATGCCTTAAATGGCAAAAAGCAAGACTATGTTCAGACTCACTGTGGTATACGCCACTGGATTCCAGAAGGGCGGGTTCATGCGTATCAAAGCCGGAAATAAAAGCAGGTAAAGTGGAAGCCGGAGTATGCTATGCAG
>MIBM01000302.1 GCA_001830645.1 Spirochaetes bacterium RIFOXYC1_FULL_54_7 | reverse complement strand
GCCAGTCGAACAGAGGCACGGCCAGGCGTTCGGGCACGAAGCCTGCCAGTTCTGTAAACAACTCCTCGAACGCGGCGTTCCAGAGCGCGGGAATGCCGCTCTCGTTGAGCACTATCATGGGTTGCCTGACCTGGTCAAAGGCGGCGCGGAATAACGTTTCGGGCAAGACCATCAGAAATTCGCCTTGAGTATCTCCAGGGTCTTCCTGAGGATATGTTCGGGTTTCAGCGGTTTTACCAGGTAACTCTTGACGCCCGCCTGGAAGGCCTTGACGACTGACTCCCGCTGCGTGACCGCGGATAGCACTATGATGGGCATCTCGAGGTCCTGAGCCCGAAGCTCCGCCAGCACGCCAAAACCGTCTACCTCCGGCATGCGCAGGTCCAGGAATACCAGGTCGAACACGCGGGATCGAACAGCGGTCAGGAATTCCCTGCCGTTGGAGAACGTGTTGACCTTGGCGTTGATGGCCTCGAACGTCGTCTTGAGCAGCTCCTGGATGACAAAATCGTCGTCTACGACGGCAATGTCCAACCCGTCGCCCAGGTGCTTAGCCGACTCCATCGAGAGCCGCGGTCGCGCGTTCTCGGCCTCGAATCGCATCTCTATGGATTCGCCGCCTGAGGCCCGCCCCTGGGTGGAGAGTATCCTGTCGGTGATAATAGATGTCTTTCGGTCCGGTTCGTCCGACGAAATGGCCGCGTCGGCTACAAGCCCGTCCAGCGCGTTAGCAAGATTGGCTACTACCTCGATCTCTGAGAATTCCGGCCTGCCCGAGACGAATTCCTTTACGAAGCCGGAACGGGTCAGCACCTTCACGTTTCTTGCCTTGGCCCTGGACGACTGAGACACAGTCTCTAGCAGTATCTCCAGATTAGGGCCGTCGACGAAGCTCAGCTCCATGTCGGACAGCATGAGGAGCACGCGGGGTTTCTGGATGGCGTACAGGTCAAGGAGTTCGCGTATCTTGAAGCGTAGCAGATCCACCTTCTCGCGGTTGATGCCCTTGGCCAGCTCCACGAACACGATGTTATCGTTGACATGGGCCTCGAGTATGCAGGGCGTCTTGTCCACCTCGAAGCGGGCGCCGGTGATCTCGGAGATAATCTGGAAGAAGGCATCCATCTTGATAGGCTTCATGAACACCTTGCGGATATTATACTGAACCAGCTCCAGCAGGCGGTTCTTGTCTATCTTCTGCGCCGTAAGGACGACGGGAATGGCCGCGGTGTTCGGATTTCGCGCCTTCTCCTCAAGCACCTCCTTGCAACTCTTGCGGGTCAGGTGGTAGTCCATG
>MIBM01000301.1 GCA_001830645.1 Spirochaetes bacterium RIFOXYC1_FULL_54_7 | reverse complement strand
AGCGCTTCCATATCCAGCCTGGCTGAATCTGCTTCTCCACCTATAGAGCCCGCAGATTCAGCCAGGCTGGATATGGAAGCGCTGAGCCTGTCTGTGGCCTCTGCCTGGGAACGCAAAGACACCCCAACCTCGATTATGCTGTCCAGGGCTGTTCCGGCGCTTTCGGCCACGGAATCAAGGGATTCGATTACCTTGATGTTGGCGTCCGAACCATGGCTTATCCGGATGGATATTTCCCGTATGGATTCCCGTATCTGGGCTGCACGCTCGGAGGATGCAGCAGCCAGGTTCTTGATTTCGTTGGCAATTACCGCAAACCCCCGGCCTGAGGCTCCAGCGTGAGCCGCCTCGATGGCGGCATTCATTGCCAGCAGGTTTGTACGGTCGGCAAAATCTTCAACTGCGTCCACTATGCCCACTATCTTCCCAGTGGCTGTTTTGATCTTATTCATAGCATCATTCAGGGCTCTTGATGCGTTTCTTCCAGCTTCGGCGGTACCATCCAGGCTGCGCGCAAATTCTTCTGTCCTGGAAACACTATCCGATATTTTGGCTATACCATCGGCTACCACTGCGATGGATTCCGCCGATTCCTGGATGCCTGCAGCCTGTGATTGCACCCTATTGCGTACCAAAGCCAGCGACTGGCCTAGATGGGATACCGCTTCTGAGGAATCCACAATGGCCAATGCCTGAGTTTCCGCACCAATCTGGATCCTTGCCGCTTCGGAGGCAAGTTTGATAGCTGAGGCGGTGGCTACGCCGGCATCACTGTCTATCCTGTCAGAAATAGCCGTTCGGAGGTAGCCGTCCGACCTATCTGTTCAAGATATGCCGAGAGTTGCCTGGTTTTGTCCCCGGCTTCTGCCGAATATCGTTCCAGATCTTTGTACAGCCAGGATGAACGTTGCGTCAGGGATACAAACAATGAAAGGTTCAAGCAGAAAAATCCTATTCCCTGCAACCAGGCGAAGGGTTTCTGGCCAATCACTGAGTAGACGACATCATGGGTACCAAAGCCTACTCCTAGAATGACACCGATAAGGATAGGCAAGGCAACACGGTTCCTGCGTACTACCGCACGTATGCTACAACAATGATGAAAACAATAGCCCCCTGAACAAACAGAAGCCCCTTGTTGAAAACAGCCATGATAGCCGCGTTGTCGTTCCGTACGCTGAAAAAGGCTATCGTTGTAGCCAGAGGTGCTCCAATGAGGATTGCGATCAGGATTTTTGAACGTTTAAGCTTGAAGTAGTCAACAAGGAACCAGACCAGTGCTGCCATGGATATCGTCAGACAGGCTTTGCCCAAGGCGCGATTCAGCGAGTAGGGCAACAGTGGAAAGGCCGAACCCATCTCTGAAAAATAAACGGCTATTGCCCAGCTTGAGATGGCATACCATAGATTGGGTGTATCCTTACGCTTGATTATCCAGAGGGCCATGAAATAAACCCCTATGAAGGCACAGAGGGCACCGAGTATGGTATAGAGGGTAAAATTGAAAAGGCGACGATTCTAGTGTCAAAATCACCGCTGTAGTATCACCCAATTCCAGGAGAGGGATTTCAAAGGTTGTGGCTGGGGCATTCAACCTGATTGCCAGGATGTCAGCACCAGCTCCAATCAGAAGTCCCCGGGGTATCAGTATGGAACCCGGGCTGTTCGCGGCGGTGCTGTATCCTGATCCAGTGGAAGGGTTGCTAAAATGACCGCGGGTGCCTATGAGCGATCCATTGAGATACACTTCGCACGCCGTATCCAGGCGTCCAAGCATCACATGGACAGGCTCTTCAGTCGCAAGGGGCAGGACGGGCAGGGCAGAGCGCAACCATAGATAGCCACCTTCTGCCTGGAGAGTTGCCGGCGGTGAGACAGGAAGCCAGGATGAATCGTTGAAATCCCTTGTTTGCCAGCCTGCGCCGTCCCCTGGCGCATAGCGCTATCCAGAGATGATTGACCGGCTTCCAGTGGCACTGATTCCGCCTGAAGCCTCCTCGGAATAGGCGTTGGAACCTGAAACGGCAAATACAAGGCAGAAGGCCAGGATGACTTTCAGTTTCATGCAATCCTCCGGGGCTATCCACGCCAGACTAGGTAAGCAGATTGATCCTGGAAGTGTCTACGTCTTCAAGTGAGACTGCCCCGGTCATGAGCATGGCTTCGGTCAGCTCGGCCTGTACCTTATTCAGGTAGAGGGCGACACCTTCCTCTCCACCGCCGTAGACCATGGAAGCGAATGGTCTGCCTATCAGCACGCCGTCAGCGCCCAAGGCCAGGGCCTTGAATACGTCCAGACCGGTCCTGAAACCGCCGTCAACCAAAACGGTCATGCGTCCTGCCACGGCCTTTACAATATCCGGCAACACCTCTACAGTAGCCGGTGTCTCGTCCAGCACCCGTCCGCCATGGGATGAAACCACTATGCCGGCAGCTCCTGCTTCCAGAGCCTTCCGGGCTCCATCGGCAGTCATGATGCCTTTCAGTAAGAAGGGAAGCTTCACCGATGCGGCTATCTTTGCCAGGGTCTCAACCGGCATGGGCGCCACCGGCTTGCCTTGCATGGCAAGGACCAACAGCCCGGCGGCATCGATGTCCATCGCAAAGGCAAAGGTTCCTGCGTCTTCGGCCATCTTTGCCTTTATCAGCACCTCGGCCAGACTCCAGGGTTTGATGGTCGGCACACCTTGCCCACCCAAGGCCTTTATGGCCTCTATGGTTCCCTTGAAGATATCATCCTTCACGCCGTCGCCGGTAAAAGCAGCTGTGCCGGCAGCCAGGCAACCCCTGAGCACCGCATCCGAGTAGGTCAGATCATTGTAGGTTTCGTTGTAATGCAGGCCCACCGCACCTATGGGGGCGGCAAAGACGGGCATGCTCAGCTCGCGGCCAAAGAGGCGTGTCCTGGTGCTTATCGGCCTGGCTTCGTAGATGGTATCCATGTTCAGGCCTATGTTCCTCAAAGCCTGGTAACTTCGTATGAAGCCCAGACCGGTTCCCTTGCCGCCGGGCCCTGGTATCTTTCCTCTGCAGGCTATGCCGTTGCATTCCGGGCAGACCTTGCAGTTGGGTCCGATGGCGTCCTTGGCACGGGTGAGTACTTCCTGGTAGTTCATTGCTGGTGGCTCCTTGGCATATTGTAGGGCCGACTATAATCTGGTTTTGCCATTGGCGGCTATGCTATACTGTCGTCCAAGCCAGCCGGAAGCATAGAGACTGTGTGACTGAACCCTGCAAGATCATACTGGTAGACGACGAGGACGAGGTCCGCGGCCGCATATCGTCCAAGATATCGGCTGAGAGCGGCTTTCTGGTGGTGGGCACCGCGGGCAATGGCTATGATGCTCTGGAACTCATAGAAAAGCATGCTCCCCAGGTTGTCCTGACAGACATCAAGAGGCCCTACATAGACGGTATCGAACTGGCCGGCATCATCCGGCGGGACCATCCTACGGTACGCATCGGCTTCATTACCGGCTGCGACGAGTTTGACTACGCCCGGGAGGCCATAGAACTCAATGTACGAAGCTATCTTGCCAAGCCGCTTACCCAGGAGGATATCTCTGCCTTCCTGCAGAAGTTGAAGGTGGAACTGGATTCCGAAATCCGTGACAACTTCAACCGGGAGCAGCTCCAGAAACAGTTCGAGCAGAGCATCCCGCTCATCATAGAGAACTACTTCCTGTCTATCCTGGCATTGGGGGCATCGGGAAGCAGCGACGATATCGAACAGTTGCTTAAATACGGTGTCTCCCTGGATGACGCCAAGTACCTGGTAGCCTTCGCCCTGGTGGAACGCAACCAGGCCAGCTGGGGCATCATCGATTTCGAAAAACTGAAGTTTTCGGTACGTTCCAGGTTTGGTGCCTTGCTGGATTCAGAAGGCTTTGAATACCACCACTTCATGCTCAACGAAGGCATAGTCTTTGTCATCAAGGAAAAAGGGCAGGACTTTGCCAGGCAGCTGGATGTGGTTCTTCAACCGTATGGTCAGGACTACCGATCATTTCCTGGCCGTGCGCATCGATATCGGCGTAAGTTCGATGCACAAGGATTTCAGGCAGTTGGGTCACGCTTATGAAGAGGCAGGCAAGGCCCTTGCATACAGCTGATTCGGCAACAGCAGCTATATTTCGTACTTCGACCAGATAGGTGATCGCGAAGCAAGGCTGGTTCACTTCAACGATAGTGATGCCAAGGGCCTGGAACACGCCCTGCGCTACGGAAATGATACCGAGATTGCCCGGTATCTAGTGTCCCTCAAGGAAGATGCGTCAAGGGATGCCGGTGATACGGGCAATCTGAATCTGTATGTGATAAACCTGGTGGGCATGCCAGCCAACTATGCCGCGTCCATCGGAGTAGACATAAACGAACTGGCAGGGGCCGATATCCTGGACCTCATGCTGAAAATCAGGAGCATAGACCAGCTCTTTGACTGGGTAACTGGTATTGCAACCCTGATACGGGAGTGTAGTATTGCCTCCAAGGCAGACAATGCCGAGCGTCTGCTTGATCTGGCCACAACCACCATACATAAAAGCTATGCAGATCCGGAACTGACCATGGACAAGCTGTGCGAACAACTTGGCATAAGTCCCTCCTACCTGGGGCAGTTGTTCAAGAAGAAGCTTGACAGCAGCTTTGTAAAATACCTTACGGGAGTGCGTATGGAGAAGGCCAGGCAGTTGCTTGCTTCCACCGGGGATCGCATTGTCGAGGATAGTGTTTGTGGTGTTGTTTCTGACCACCCTTGTATTCCTGGCTGTCTTCTCCGATACCCTGGACGATCTGGTTGAATCCCAGTCACGGGAAATCAAAAAACAGATAGTCATGAACTTCGAGGGCTACATCAACAGCGTCATCGAAACAGCCAATTACATACAATTCGCATCCATCAACCTGGATCTAGGCCGTGTTGCCGATGAACTTGGCGAACTGTACCGGGCCAATACTGAAATCAAGAGGGATATGGTATCCATTTTCTTGTTTGATTCCGTAGGCCGACGCCTCCTGGGCCCGGATATGGATTACCTGAGCGGGCAATCCCTTACACGATTGCCCTGGTTCATGCCTGCCATCGAAATGAAGGAGATCTTTCATTTCCATGCCGGGCAGGAGGCCAGCCTTGCGGAGAACCGTGACGAGAGTGTCATTTCGGTTTCAAAAGCCATAGAATGCAGCCGCAACGGAATAGAGGCTGTAGGAGTGCTCCTTATCGAGTTGAACAATGAGGCGGCAAGCGTGCTGTCATAGGTCGTCTCGATATGTATGCAAATGTGAACACTTTGGCCCAGACCCGTTGGTGTATCGTCACTGTCAGCAATGTAAACAAGATAAATGACGCCATGAGCCGGCTGGGAGGCATACTGCCCATCATATCCATTGCGGTAAGTGATCTTGTTGCCGCTGTCATATCGAGCGTGTGTCCAGACCCATCAATCAGCTCAGGACAGCCATGCTTATGATAGAAAAAGGTGATTTCTCACACCCCCTTGAGCCTTCCAGCCAGAAGGAGATTGCGCTTTTGGCTCAATCCTTCAACAGCATGGTCATGAAGGTACAGGAACTCATGGCCAGACTGGTTGCCCAGCAGAAGGAAAAGCGCAAGACCGAGTTCCGGGCCTTGCAGAACCAGATCAATCCTCACTTCCTGTACAACACCCTGGATTCCATAGTCTGGCTGGCCGAACACCGGCGTCACAAGGACGTTACTACTGCTGTGGTGTCCCTTGCACGTTTCTTCAGGATCAGCATTTCCAAGAGAGAAACCTTCATTACTGTAGATGACGAGTTATCCCATGCCCAGAATTACCTGACCATACAGAGCATACGGTATGTAGATAAATTCACCTATTCCATGGATATACAGGACGGGATGAGGAAGCTAAAAGTCATGAAGCTTATCCTTCTGCCACTGGTAGAAAATGCCATCTATCATGGTGCTGGAGATGCCGACGGTCATATAGAAGATATCAGCGGCAGGATAGAAGATGATTTTCTGGTGTTCAGGGTACGTA
>MIBM01000300.1:971-6836 GCA_001830645.1 Spirochaetes bacterium RIFOXYC1_FULL_54_7 | reverse complement strand
GGTGCCGCTCTGTTTCTGGATGTTTATATATACCCCCGGCTCTCCATTGATGTAGACCGCCGAAGTCTTGTCTGACAGGCCCATCTGTACTGTGCCGAGATCGGATAGCAGTACCCCGTAGCCATTCTTCTGTGCCACGAGGCTTCCGGCTATTTCCTGGACAGTTTCGAATTCTCCGGTGGTGCGGATATTGTAGTTCCGGCCACCGTCCTCGATACTGCCCGTACCAAGCTCTATGTTCTGCGCCGCAAGGCTGGCTGCAACCTCGCTTACCGTCAGGTTATACGCGTCCAGACGGTTCTGGGACAGCTCGACGCGGACAATCCTGGTCCTCCCTCCGGTGACACTGGCCTGAGCAACCCCATTCACCTGTTCGAGCCTTCCCTGTACCAGGTCTTCCGCTATGGTTTTAAGATCCTCAGGAGTACGGTTTCCGCGGATCGCGATACGAAGTATGGGCATCTGGGTCATGTCAAACTTGAAGATGCTTGGGGTATCTACATCATCAGGCAGGGACCTGCGCACCCGGTCCAGCTTATCACGTATGTCATTGGTCGCTGTTTCCAGATTGGTTCCATACTCGAACTCCATCGAGATATTTGCGGAGCCTTCAGACGAAGTGGAGCTGAGGGACTTCAGGCCGCTTACGTTGACAAGGGCGCTTTCAAGAACTGCAGTAAGTTCTTTTTCAACCGATTCGGGGCCGGCCCCGGTGTATGTCGCCTGAACCATGAGAAAGGGATTGTCCACACTCGGGAAAAGGTCTATAGCAATGTCGCCCAGAGTGAATATGGCTACAATCCCGATGAGGGCGAACAGTATGGTAGTGAGTACCGGATGGGATACTACTTTTCTGGAGACACTCATTATTGGCCTCCTCCTGCATTACCGGTTACTGCCGCAGGAGCTGAGTCTGCTGAGGAACTTGTCGAGGAAACAGCCGAGGACCTTGTCGAAGTGCTGGCGACATCCCGTACCGTGGCTCCATCGCTTAGTACCTGTATACCTTCTATAATGACGAGTTCGCCCTTGGTCAGGCCTGTGCGTATGGCGGTCCGTCCGTCAATGCTTACACCTGATATGACAACCCGTCGTTGCACAGTGTTGTCCTTTTGCAGAACCCAGACATAGCGTTCGTCGTAGTGCGATGCGACAGCGTTGGTCGGAACGGTTATCAGAGTGCGATGCAGGGAGGTGTCAAGCCGGATCTTCGCGAACATACCTGCGTTGACCCTTGAGTCGATCTGGTCCAGTTTGAGGATTATTTCCTTAGTCCGGCTTGCCGGGTCCACGACCGGGCTTACCCTTGTCACTGTCGCCGGGAAACGGATTCCCGGCCAGGCCTCGAGGGATAGACTTGCCTTGAGCCCGTTTTTTAGTACTGCGATTTCCCGTTCGTTGACCCTCGCGATAATTTCCAGTTCGTCGCTCCTGGCTATGCGCATGATCGCCGTCGAGGTGGAGAGGGTTGAGCCAACAGCAAGGTTTACTGCCACGACTGTACCTGCTGTTGGGGCATAGACCGGGGACAGCTCATATCGTTCGCCGGGTCGGGAGGGGTCTACCCTGGCAAGCAGTTGACCCTTGCGTACCCGATCTCCCGGCTGTACAGAAAGCCATTCCACACGTCCGGATGTATCGGGGTAGACATCCAGTTTGGCGACAAAATCCACTTCACCATTAAGCTCCAGGTAGGCTTGAAGATCTTCCTGGATGACCGGTGTCGAGCGGACAGTAAAGGCCTGCCGGGTTCCTGCTGTCATACTGGCTCCTGCAGGAAAACCGGGCCCTGCCGCCACTGGCCCCCCCTGGGGCAGCTCCGTACCGTTTGCGGACATGCCGCCGCCAAGGCCCTGGGGTAGCAGGATAACCGCCGCGATTGCCGCTGTAAAAACCACTATAATAAATATGTTGCGCTTCTTCATTTTGTTCCTCCAAGTGAACCGAAGGGCAGTCCGCAGCTGTACTCCAGGTCAACGATTGTTTCCAGGATTGTCCGATTCTGGTTGATGAGCTGCAGCCGTGCTTCACGCAAGGCCTGTTCTGTGCTCTGCAGGGACAAAAGGTCACGGGTCCCCCGCCGGTATGCTTCCTGCGTCAGTTCCCAGCTACGTTCTGCAAGGGCCAGATTCGCCTGATATGCAGCTAAAGCCGCCTGATTTGATTCAAGGCTGTCCAGGAGCTTGATCACTTCCAGTTTCAATGATTCCTGGGCGTTTTGAAGCTGAAGCTCCAGATCGCTTACGGTATCCTCGGCATTGCTCAGAGCTGTCCGTGCTGCCGAGTCTGGAAGGAAGGGATCCAGTTTCATACCCAGACTCGCCGAGAAACTCCCCCGGTCGTTCCATTCGGAAAAGTCGGCAGAGCTTGTAGTGGGCGCCCAGTTCCATGAGAGATTCAGACTGGGTAAAAAATTCTGTTTGTACGAGAGGGCTCGAGCTGTCCGGGTGCTTTCAATATTGGTAAGCAGGGCGCGTATCGTGTCGCTTGTCAGATGGTCTATATCAGGACTGCTCAATGATTCGGGTACATCCAGGGTGCCAAAGGCAAAGTTGCTGGTCGATTCAGCCGGCAGACCGATTAGTTGGCGAAAACCAGCCAGGTTCTGACTGCATAAGGTTCTTGCATTCTCCACCTTCAGGCGTGCGTCCTCGGCCTTTATGCGGGCATTGAGCAGATCAATCTCGCTTGCCAACCCTGAAGCTTGCTTTGTCCTTGTCTGCTCAAGGCTGAGGGTCGTGTTGGACCAACTGGCTTCCAATACCGATACCTGCTCGTTGGCGGTCAAGAGCTGGTACCAGAGCTTGCGTACCGAACGCTCTATCTCGCGCTTGACCTGATCCAGGCTGATGGTTCCAGCTTCGAAGGCCAGTTGCTTTGCCTTGATACTGTCGATCAGAGCTGGAGAGAGGGTCAGGGACGCGCCTAAAGTACCTGTAAGGGTCCAGTCCGCTGCGGTGGGATTGGACTTTGACGTGCCAGCCTGGGCACTCAAAGACGGGATTAGTACATTCCAGGCTGTATCCCTGGTGCGTGTAGCCGTTGACAAGGCCAGAGTCTGTCGACGCACACTGATGTTAAATTCCAGCGCCCTGGCCACTGCGTCTTCCAGGGTAAGGGAATCCTGGGCAGCTGCCGCGCTGATCATTACGCCAGCTATCAATACAAGCAGGGGTACTCCTTTATGTTTCATACAATGCCTCCATAAACGTTGCCGGATCCCGTGAAAAGGTGAACCGACCTGGTACTTTACGATGGAATAGTAGCAAGGTGGAGAGGCTCGGGCTATAAACAGACCATAAAGGAGATATAACTTTTTGTTATTTCCTGTGGCAGGCCCTGTCCGGTAGCTTGCTGTTCAGGCAAGCTCTTCCTATACTGATTTCATGAACGCCAAGGTGCTTGTGGTTGAGGATGTCACCGAACTCGCCAAGCTGATCACTCTCTATCTTACCCGAGAAGGGCTGGAGGTCCGTGCTGTGGAATCCGCCGAGGAAGCTAGAGCCATCCTTCAGGATTTTGACCCGGACCTTATCCTGCTGGATATCAATCTTCCTGGTATGGATGGTTTTGAGTTCCTTGCTACAATTCACGGTAAAGCCCACGCACGGGTGATCATAGTCTCCGCCCGGGATTCTGATGAGGATATTATAACTGGCTTGGGTTATGGGGCTGATGAATTTGTTACAAAACCCTTTTCTCCCCGTGTTCTTGTAGCCCGGGTTCGCGCCATGCTCAGACGTGAAAAGGAATATAGCACTCCGACAATAGCAAATGAGGAGATCGTCAGCTTTGGCCCCTTCAGACTGGACCTGCGGGCCTGCATGCTCTTTCGTGATAAGGAACGCATACATCTTTCGGCCCGGGAATTCGATGTTCTCAACTATCTGGTCCGGAACGAGGGAGCCCCCAAGAACCCTCAGGAGATTTACTCAGCGGTATGGAAAAACCTGTACGGTGACCTGACTACTGTAGCGGTCTATATACAGCGACTGCGAAAGAAGATTGAAGAAGATGCCAGCGCCCCCCGGTGGATAGAGACGGTGCATGGGATAGGCTACCGTTTCAACCGCCAGGAAGGAAACAGCGCATGAAGATACGCAGTCAGTTCGCCATACTTCTCCTTGGAATTCTTGTGGTACCCATACTCCTTACAGCCGGGTTTTGGGTAATATTAAGACTCAGGGAGGTTGATACCACTGACTTCCCGGACCGGGATACCATATTCGAGCAAACAGGACACTGGATTGACATAGAATCCTGGGAACAGGTTGAACAGATACTCTCCAGAAATCCAAAACAAATCCAGGCTCTTGTTCTGGACAGCGGGTTCAGAGTCCTCTTCTCAACCATCGAGCCCTTCAAAGCCGGAGAGCTTATTGGCCAGGAAGGCTTGGGGCATCAGTTTTTCAGCGAGAGTCCAGATTATTTTTACCTGATTGAAACCATCCAGTCGGAAACTGAACAGTTCCTGCTTATAAACCGAGTCGACCACTTCCGCAAACGACCTCCTAGTCCTTACCAGCTCATGATTTCCGGTCTGGTCATACTTCTGGGAAGCCTCTTTATTTTTTCCGCTGCCATTTCCATCAGTATTGCCCGGTCCATTTACAGCTCGGTTTCCATGCTGGATCAGCTTACCAGACGCATAGCCGGGGGAGAACTGGATCTGGAAATCGAACTTGGGGGAAGCAACGAAATTACCTCCCTTGCGAGCTCCCTGAACCATCTCAGACTATCGTTGAAAGAAGATGAGTCCCGACGTTCGCGTTTTATCATGGGAGTAAGTCATGACCTGAAAACCCCCCTGGCCCTTATAAAAGGTTATGCCGAGGCAATAGCTGATGGAATAATCGACAGTCCCGAGGAACAGGTCCGGAGCCTGGGGGTAATAACGGCTAAGGTGGACCAGCTGGAAGGAATGATCGATGATCTAATCGGCTACGTACGCATGGATTCCAGGGCATGGCAGCAGCAACTCCAACCTCGTCCTCTTGCTCTCTTCCTTCGGGCTTTCAGTCAGCGGATGGAAAAGGATGCGCAGGTGCTAGCCCGGAAGTTTATATATGAAATCAGCATCCCGGAAAAGCTGGCCGTCCCCTTCGATGAGGGTTTGCTTACCCGGGCTCTGGAAAATCTCTGTGCGAATGCCCTTCGATTCACAAACGATGACGGACTTGTATGCCTGCATGCCGCATTTTTCAACCCTTCACAACAGGAACAGTCCGCCGCTGCCGGACAGACCAGTGAAAATCGGTATGTACGCATCAGCATATCTGACAATGGCATAGCGATTTCTTCTGCAGACCTGCCGCACATCTTCGACCTGTTCTGGCGGGCAAGCCCTTCCCGCCGTGAATCGGGCATGGGCATTGGATTGGCCGTAGTCCGCAGTGTCGTTGAATCCCATGGCTGGAGTATTCATGTTGAAAGCGAGTCGGGTAAGGGAAGCTGTTTCTTCATATTGATACCGACCTCAGGATACTGCTGACCTATCTCCACGGGGTCAGGTTCTATCACAGTGTGGAAGCCAACCTCATGGTCTTTGATGGGAGCATCGATAAGGACGACAAGCTTGCCAGGCACAAATACTTCGTCATAGCCGTCTGGACACGGCCAAGGTTTAGGTGTCCAGCCCCACGTCCACCGCCCTGGCAGCCGCGGCCCTGACCGCCTCGGCGGTTTCCGCAGGTAAACCGACGCTGGAGGCCAGATATGCAGGTTCGGCCTCAGCCACCGCGCGGAGGGAGCCGAAGGAGTCCATCAGCTTCCGGGCCTTGCCAGGGCCTACGCCCCTGACAGCCTCCAGCACCGGGAAACCGACGGTCTTGCCGCGCAGGCGCTGGTTCATGCCGGTGGCAAAGC
>MIBM01000300.1:541-900 GCA_001830645.1 Spirochaetes bacterium RIFOXYC1_FULL_54_7 | reverse complement strand
CCGTCTATAAGTACCAGGTCGGGTATCTCGGCGTCCCCGTTGGCCACGGCGCTGTAGTGCCTGGCAGCTACCTCCCGCATGGCACCGAAATCGTCTATGCCCCCTTCCAGGCTGCGTATCTTGAAGATGCGGTAGTTCTTCTTCTCCGGCGCTCCGTTGCGGAAGGAGACCAGGGAGGCAACGGTATGCTTCCCTGACAGCTGGGCTATGTCGAAGCCCTCGATCAGCTCGGGCAGGGCTTCCAGCCCAAGGGCCTCCCTCAGGGCCTCGACAGCCTCCACGTCGCCGGCCTCCCGGCGTCGCTTCACGATGTCTTCCCTGGCGTTGTGGGTGGCCATCGCAAGGGCAGCCTCGTGGCG
>MIBM01000300.1:0-505 GCA_001830645.1 Spirochaetes bacterium RIFOXYC1_FULL_54_7 | reverse complement strand
CAGTTCCCTGCGGAGGAAGTCCGTGGCAAGTTCCAGGCCCTGGTCGTCCTTTACAAACAATTCCGGGGGCGGCATGCGCCCCGGATTGTAGTAGGCAGCCAGGAATTCGGCGGCTGCTTCAGGGGCGGCCCCGAAGTGCCGCTCCCTGAACAGGTCCCGGCCGACAAGCTTGCCTTCCCGGGTCTGGAAGACCACGAAGGTAACCAGGCTGCCGTCAGTCTCCCAGGCCAGGTAGTCACGGTCGCCCTGGGCAAAGTCCACGATGCCGCTGTCGGTCTTAAAGGCTTCGATGGCGTTGATGGAATCCCTGAGGGCCGCTGCTTTCTCGAACTCCAGGGCAACTGCGGCAGCTTCCATGTCGACCCTGAGCGAGGCGGCCAGCTGGTCGGACTGTCCCGACAGAAGGGCTGCAACCCGTTCGACCTGGACCAGGTAGTCTTCATGGGTTATCTTGCCCGCACAGGGGGCGGAGCAGCGGCCGATATGGTAGTACATACACGGGGTG
>MIBM01000299.1:1737-6079 GCA_001830645.1 Spirochaetes bacterium RIFOXYC1_FULL_54_7 | reverse complement strand
TTATTGACGCCCTTTGAGTTCAGTGGCCTTTCCTACGATCCTCTGGGCTCCATCGCCGCCTCCGTATCCCGGCTGGCTACCCCGGCAGCCGGGAAGTCAGGCGGATCTTCTGACCGGCCAGCTGATAGGCCAGGCTCGCCAGCCGATGGGATTCGTATGCCTGGTGATGGTACAGACAAGCCCGGCCAGCCGAACGGTGGCTTGATGGCCCTGTGGGCCGCCGTCGAGGCTGACCTGTACCGTTTTGCCAAGGATCCCGGCTTTACTGCCGCCGTGGATACGGCTGCGATGGAGCAGCCTGGAGAATACCGCCGTTTTGCACGGCTCAACGATCTGTACAGGGACATAGTGACTCTGCTGGTCCCGTATGGCCTTGCACCCAGGCGCTGGACTGCCTGGCTCAAGGGTCTGGAATACCGACCCCTCCTGTCTGGCAGTCTTGCCTTGCGAATCGAAGAGTTCCAGGCCGGGCGTGCCGGACAGCCGGAAAGAGCCATGGATACCCTGACCACCCTTCTGGTTAAATACGGAGCCTTCGTCATGAGGCCAACGCCATAAACCCAGGGCCATGAAGCCATGGCCATGAGGCTCTTGCCTTGATGGAACACGATTGAAAATCGGCTTCCCATAACCGATACTGTCGATGAGGATACCTACAGCATGATAGCCGCCTTGGGAAGAGCAGCCAGAGTAAAGACCTCGAACCTGATGTACGGGTTCGGATTCTTCTTTGAAGTGCTGCGTGAGACCCTGCACTTCTTCCGCCGGAGCCAGGTGGGCTACAAGGTGCTGATAAACCAGATCCTGTTTACCGGTTATGAGGCCCTGGCCATCAACGCCATCATGGCGGTTTCCATTGGGGCTGCCATCAATGTGATAGGTTCCAGTCTCCTGCCCCAGTTTGGCCAGAGCCAGTTGATGTATACCATCCTGATCATAGTCATTACCAGGGAACTTGGTCCTCTGCTTACCGCTTTTGTCATAACCGCCCGCTCTGGTACGGCAATAGCCACCGAACTGGGCACCATGGTGGTCAACCACGAGATAGAAGCCTACCTGGCTGTGGGGCTCAAACCCATATCCTATCTGGTGGTGCCACGTTTCATAGGTGTGGTCGTCTCGATGATCGTGCTGACCATCTACTTCAACATGTTTGGCCTGCTGGGCTCCTTCATTGTAGTGCAACTGGTAAAACCGATACCTATCAACGAATACCTCAGCAATCTGCTTTCCATACTCACCGTAGGCGATGTGCTTTCCGGCATGGCCAAGGCCCTGGTCTTCGGAATCGTGGTGTCGGTTGTAGCCACCTTCCAGGGCTTCTCCGTGAACCGCTCGAGCACCGAGATTCCGGTTGCAGGCATCCGGGCGGTTGGCCAGAGTTTCATCCTGATCATTGTGGCCGACGTGCTGGTCACCCTCATGCAGTATGCCTGACGAAATCAAGTCACCGGTCCCCGCTATCGAACTGACCGGCATCCGGGCTTCATCCGGTACCTTTGAAATCCTTTCCGGTGTGGACGTTGCCTTCCATGAGGGAAGGACCAGCGTGGTGCTCGGCACTGCAGGGTCCGGCAAGAGCACCCTGATAAAGACCGCAGCGGGGCTGATCGTTCCTGATGAAGGCCGGGTCCGTTTCAGGGGCCAGGACATCTTTGGCTTCAACCGCAACGAAGAAATCGCCTTCAGGGCGGCAAGCGGCTTCGTCTTCCAGGATGCTGCCCTGTGGGCAAATACGACCATACTGAACAATGTGTTCATGCCCCTGCGGGTGCACAAGCCCTGGATGGGCCCCAGTGAAATGGCCGAAACCGCAAGAGTGCTCTTGTCACGGCTTGGCTATGATGAGGGCATGGCCCTGCGCCCGGCTGACCTTTCAACCGGAGAGCAGAAGCTGGTCTCCATAGCCAGGGCCATCATCCATGAACCGGCCGTGGTCTTCATGGATGATCCCGTTTCAAACCTGGACGAAGAGGCTGCAGACCGGGTCTATGCGATTATAGATGAACTGCGTACCCAGGGCAGGACCCTGATCATAGGCGCCAACAATTCCGAACTAGCCTACCGGTTCGCCGACTATCTAGGGGTCATAAAAAGTGGCAGAATAGCCATCTTCGGCACCTATGACCAGACCGTAGCTGGAGCCGAGGAAGCCCTGAGTGCCTCCATATCCCGGCTCAGGGCCCGGGGCGGACGAAAAAGCGCAGCTGTCGGGAATGAAACATCACAACGGAGCAAGCCATGAAATTCAAGATCAAGTTTGCGGACCAGATCGTCGGTCTCTTCATCCTGGTGGCCTTGGTACTGCTGTCGGTCATCGTCATACTCGTGGGCATGAACCAGCGCTGGTTCTCCAAGGATTACGCCTTCCATTCGTCCTTCCAGTCCGCAACCGGGGTTTCCCCGGGTACCTCCATCGTTATGAAGGGCTTCACCGTCGGCAAGATATCGAGGATCACCCTCAACGAGACCAATACCGTGGATGTGGACTTCAACATCTATGATACTTATATCCATCTGGTACGGGAATTTTCCATACTCGAACTTACGGTGTCGCCCATAGGCCTGGGTTCCCAGTTGCTCTTCCATCCCGGGCGTAGTGAAATTCGGCTTGAAGAGGGAGCCTTCATCTCCCGGGCGGACTCTCCCGAGGGCATTGCCTGGATAGAGCAGGAACTGGTGGAGATTCCTCCAAAGGATGATACGATCACCCGCCTGCTGTCCAACGTCAACCCTCTGCTGGAGAACGTAAACAGGACGGTGGTCACCATCAACAGGACACTTACCGAGGTAAACCGTGCCTTGGCCGGCCAGAGTTCGGGTCCCCTGGGCAGTATTGTTGGCGATGTGAGCGAGGCTACCGCGCGCCTGCCAGGCACTATGGACGAGGTGGACGCCATAATTGCCGATGTGCAGGGTCGCGTCGGCGGCCTCATGGACCAGGTAACCGACCTGCTGTATTCCCTGGAGGGGGTCAGCCTGAACGTGGAGGATATCACTGCCGACATTGCGGCTACTACTGAATCCATTCGGGATCCCACCGGGTTGGTTCCCAAGCTTCTTGACCCGAAGGGCTCGCTGAAGACTTTCCTGGATGATGACAATGCCCTGTACAAACAGGTGCTGGGTATGACTAACAACATAGAAAAGAGCATAAGCAGTATACAGGGCATAGTCAGCGGGCTGAACAGCGAGATGCCTAAAATAGCGGCGGTGCTCAACGAGACCCGCACGGCGATTCTGCAGGCCCAGGATGTGCTTGAAGGGGTCAAGAACAATCCGCTGATACGCGGCGGTGTTCCCGAGCGGGTTCAGCAGGAATCGCTGTTCCGCAGCATGCGCGAAGGGAGTTTCGAGTGATGAACAGGGAAGTCCGCCCCCAAGGTAATCTGCAGCTGGCCGGAAAGCTGCTGTCCGGAATCCTGGTCGCGGCTCTGGTGGTTTTTGCTGCCTCGTGTTCCAGCACGCCGAAGGGCTCCAAAGATGTGGTGGCAAAAAAAAACGAAGCAGCTGATTATGCCAAGCTGGCTGACGGTTTCTACTTTGCCGGCCAGTATCTTTCTGCCCTCCAGTTCTATGGCGAGGCCCTGGACGGCAACCTGTCAGTGGACAATGTCGAGGGAGCCATCATGGCCAGGAGTTCCCTTGGCCGGGTCTACCTGACCATGGGCAGTCTGGATGATGCCGTCCGGGAATTCGGGGATGCCCTGGATGATGCCAGGGTCTTCGGTAAATCCAGCCTGCTGGCCCTATGCATGTCCAACCTCGGGGAACTGCGTTTTGCCCAGGACAGGATCGACGAGGCTGAAGAACTCTTTACAGCCGCTGAGCCCTTGGCCATCAGTGACAATGCAACCGCCGCGCTGGTTGCCCACAACCGGGGCATGGTTGCCAAAGCCAGGGGAGATCTGGACAGCGCCGAGGCGCTGATCCTGAAGGCTGCGGCAGCCAATGAGAAGGCCGTCCGTTGGGCAGAACTCGGATCCAACCGATATGTTCTGGCCTCGATAGCGAATGCCCGGGGCGATGTTCCAGGGGCCATAGCCTTGGCCGGGAAGGCCCTGGCGGCAGACAAGGCAGCAGAGAATGTACCAGGTATCGGAGCGGACCTCCAGGCCTTTGCCAGGCTCCGGCGCAGGAACGGCGAACCCGAACTGGCCTTTGATCTGTACCGCCGGGCCTTCGGTGTCTGGGTAGGCTTTGACCGTGTGGACGAGGCCAGAACTTGCCTCGTAGCCCTCGGTGAGCTTGCCAGGGAACTGGGCAAGGATGAGTATGCCGAACGCTTCACCGAACTACTCGGGCGTCTGGACGGCAAGTAAGCTGGAAACCGGAGCCTGGA
>MIBM01000299.1:1575-1717 GCA_001830645.1 Spirochaetes bacterium RIFOXYC1_FULL_54_7 | reverse complement strand
CCAAAGGTGGCCTGTCACCGGCCCTTGGCTATCAGCCGCCTATGGTCGTTCCCAGAAAGGGCTTGCCGTTCAGCAGGTTCTCCAGGTTCGGGAGGTCGCGGCCGGCGGCGCAAATAACCCTGAGTCCCAGTGCCTCTGCCTC
>MIBM01000299.1:0-1461 GCA_001830645.1 Spirochaetes bacterium RIFOXYC1_FULL_54_7 | reverse complement strand
GTGCGGATCCGCAGTGTATACCTTGGCTATGTTGGACAGGTTAACCACCGTGTCGGCCTGGAAGCGCTCGGCCAGTATCACCGCGTCAAAGTCCGTGGAGAAGCCGGGCTTCCAACCGGCGGCAACCAGGATTCGCCCCCCGAAGACGCTCAGGGTGGTCGGGTCGGTTACGACTTCCTGGGGACAGAGGTCCAGGAACAGGGCACGGACCAGTTGGGCGTTGAGCCTGGTGGCCATGATGCCTATCCAGTCCTGGGCATCCGCTACCGGCGTTTCAACAGCATCGCGGTAGGCTTTCTGCCAGGCCCTCGCAGGGCCGCCACCTCCGACGACCAGTATCAGCCTCCGTACTGGGTCGGCATCAAGCCATGAGCGTACCACTTTTGAAAACGCGCTGATGAAGTCCGCATCAGGCGAGTCAGGCGCTACGATCGAGCCGCCGAGGGACAGTACCTTTGTCATCGGAGTACCTCCAGTAATTATTTTTACCATTGTATGGCTGACCAGCCTCGACTGCAAGGGCTCGGTCCCTTGCCCCGAACGCCGTTCGGTCGTATCCTATACTCCGGAGGGCTATGAAGATGAATGAGAGCGATGGCACTTCCTCGATCAAGGCCGGTGAAAAGTTCACCCTTGATCAGTGGCGCAGCTGGCCTGAAGGTAAGCGCTGGGAACTGATAGGTGGCATCGCCTATGCCATGGGCCCGGCACCCCGGGTACCACATCAAAGATTGAGCCGTAGCCTTTCAAGCGCCCTCGATGTGTTTCTGGAAGGTAAGGATTGTGAACCCTTTTATGCTCCCGTAGATGTGTTCCTGCCCAAAAGTGACCCTGAATCCTCCGACACCGTGGTCCAGCCGGATGTGTTTGTGGTCTGCGACCCTGACAAGATCCAGGATGACGGCATCCACGGCTCGCCTGACTTTGTTGTCGAAGTGTTGTCCGATTCAACCACCTGCAAGGACATGGCTACCAAGAAGCAGTTGTACGAGCGCTCGGGCGTGCGGGAATACTGGATTGTAAACCCCGAGAGCGGCTCGGTGTTCCCGTATGTTCTTTCGGAGGGTCGTTATGGCCCGACTACTGAAATACTCAAGGGCAGCGCCGTAAAGAGCTTCGTCCTGCCTGGCTTTGTCTGGCAGGCAAGCAAGGCATAGCCCATGGCCATGAACCTGTCAAAGCGGATAGACGAAGCGCTGGACGATCTGGAGGAACGGCCACCCGGAAACTGGCGGGACGATGCAGCAGGATTCGGTGCTGACCTCCTGGCTGATCCTGAAGCCCTGGTGCGCCTGGCCAATACCCGCATGCCTTTCGGCAAGTATGTCGGCCGCCTGCTGCTGGACCTGCCCGAGGCCTATGTGGTCTGGTTTGCCAAGAAGGGTTATCCCAAGGGAGAACTGGGAGCCAGCCTGACGGCTATGTACGAGATCAAGGCCAATGGTATGGAGGCCTTGCTGC
>MIBM01000298.1:824-1203 GCA_001830645.1 Spirochaetes bacterium RIFOXYC1_FULL_54_7 | reverse complement strand
TCAGCTACGCGGTCGGTAATCCCTACCCACGCGCCTATCTGCGACAGAGTTGCCTCGTAGTCGGCACTGGTGACAGTGCTCGCCGCAGGAGTTACACCCTCAGTCAGGTCGGCGGTAGCAGGAGAAAGAGCTGCGTAACGCCGAAATTTGATGGTGCTCGAAGAGTTTTTCGGAATGGGTTTGGTCTGCAGAAACGGCTGCATAACCAGTGCGGGGACGGCTCTTTTCAAAAGATCAGCCGCTACATACCCAGCAGTCCGAAGGCCAATGTCACTTACAGTCATCGTCATTTGTTGGTACCTCCAAAATTAGGAATTTGCGGCTGCCTTGAAGGCCGACTCGAAGTCGTCTTCGTCAATACCGCCCTTTTGCGCTGCTT
>MIBM01000298.1:0-771 GCA_001830645.1 Spirochaetes bacterium RIFOXYC1_FULL_54_7 | reverse complement strand
TGTGCAGTCTCTTCAGGAGTCGGAGTTGAAGATGGAGGCCCCTTCACACTACCATTCTGTTCCTTCTTGAAGATGTTGAACAATTCTACGATTTGCGAAGCGCTCCCCTTATCGAGGACCGCGTTATACGTTGCTTTGAGAAAGTCAGGTTGAGTATTCACCCACTCCTCGACCTTCGGCACGATTTCAAAGGCATCGGCGTGACCCTTGAGGATCTCCGCCTGATGCGCGTTTTTCGCTACGACTTGCGCCGTTGCAATCGCCGGAGCGAAGTCTTGACCCATCTGGGCGAAACGTTGCTCGAATTTCTCTTCGATCGCTTTTAGTTTCGCGTTGAAGGCGTTCTCCGCTTTGGCGAAGGCGACACGTTCTACTGATTTAAGGGCGGACGCAGTGTCTGGGAAATTGGCCTCTACCTCTTTGAGGGCGGCTTGCTCCTCCGGAGTCAAGGACTCCCTTGCGAGTGCTTCGACCTGCAGGCGATCGTTCTCCGTTTTTGCATCTGCGTCGGCTTTGACTTTTGCTTCTTGGGCGAGCCGTTCGACCTCTAGGTCTGGCCGCGAAGCAGCCTTGGCTGCGACTACTTCCTGCTTTGGAGCAGGTTTTACTTCGGCCTCGCCGGCCTTGCCTTCTTCAATCTTCCCTTCGTCGGTCTTGCCTTCGTCGGACGCACCTTCCTCGGTCTTACCTTCATCGGAAGTACCTTCTTCAGTCTTGCCTTCGTCAGGCTCGCCCTTACCAGCATCGCTGGTGTCTTCCCCGCCTACGGCG
>MIBM01000297.1:3133-6109 GCA_001830645.1 Spirochaetes bacterium RIFOXYC1_FULL_54_7 | reverse complement strand
CTGAAACCCGCGCGCCAGCCGGGCACCACTGTCCAGCCAATCACCACTACCAAGCCAGGCAGACAGGCTGTCTTCACCTCGGCCAGGCACCAGGGCATGCAGGAGCCCGCCAAAACTGTCACCCTGCTCCAGGGAACCCTGGGCAAGCCAGGAATTGACAAGCCCGCCGCCGGCAATGCGGCTGAGCTCCGGGTGGGCCTCTGACAGCCAACCGAGGATGGCAAAGGCCGGCAGGGCTTGGCTCAGGTAGTTGATTGACAATCCCACAACAGCCACTGTCTGGCGATCCAGTTCCTCAGCTATCCTATGGGAGAATAATCTGAAGTAGGGACTGTCGGTGTACCTGGCAGCCGCAGCAATCAGGTCTTCCCTCCGTAAAGGGGAACGACGGTACTCGCTGTAATTGGCAAGGCTGGCTTCTGCTCCAAATGGTGCGCTGGCGGCCTTGAGCACCCGGTTGAGGTCTCCTACAGCCCGGGTATACCGCGGCAGGCTTCTGTAGGTTTCCGGCCTGCGAAGGCTTGCCAGATTGCGGTCCCTACGGTTGATGGCACCTTTGGTCCAGGTGTCAAGATTGATCTGTCCCTCGTAGGTCTGTTCCCCGGAGCTCTGTCCCCCATCGCTCTGTACCCCGGGTACAGCTGGAACTGACGCTACCGAGGCCAGCAGGTATTCAAGACCTTCGTGGTTGAGGTCAAGCAGGCGGACCGGCTGGCCTCTGGAACGAAGGAAGCCAGCCAGTCTGGCTATGCCAAGGGGCGGTTCGGTGCTTCTGACAACAGGTGGGTAGATGAGCAGCATGGCTGGATGGATACTATACGTCCGGAGCTCCGGCGTCTATCATTGGTCTGTGACTGAAAGAATCATTGAATCCCTGGTTGGTCCTGAGAGCGAAGGAACCACGCTGCTTGAGCATCTCTGCAGAAGGTTCACCTATTGCGACCGGGCACAGTGGCAGATTTTCCTGGATGACGGTCGCCTGCTGGTAGACGGGCAGCCGGGAAATGCTGACCAGAGGCTTGTCAGCGGCCAACGCCTTGAGTTCATGCCGCCGTCAGACCTTGAACCGGCAGTGGATGCATCCTTCTCCATCGTTTACGAGACCAGCCGCCTCCTCGTGGTTAACAAGCCGCCTCTGCTGCCCATACACCCCGGTGGCCGTTTCTTTGCCCACACTTTGTGGTACCTCCTGACCCGTGATGTCGGGAAGGTGCACATAGCCACCAGGCTGGACCGCGAAACCTCCGGTCTGGTTCTTGTGGCTAAGGATGCCGTTACAGCCCGCCATCTGCAGGAACAACAAAGCCTCGGAGCCATCCACAAGACCTACCTTGCTCTGGTACACGGCAACTTTCCTGCAGGCTGGATGAGCGCATGGGGTTGGCTTGTACCTGACCGGCAGAGCGCCGTCCGCAAGAAACGCCACTTTCTACCCATGCTTGCTTCCGGTTCCAACTGCTGGTCTCACCCTTGGACTCCGGGATGTGCCTACCAGTACGCTTTCC
The DNA here is from genome assembly GCA_001830645.1 of Spirochaetes bacterium RIFOXYC1_FULL_54_7. Classification (GTDB taxonomy): domain Bacteria; phylum Spirochaetota; class Spirochaetia; order Treponematales; family UBA12059; genus MIBM01. Next base: position 4,604 of record MIBM01000297.1, on the reverse strand, counting down.
CGGAGACCGGGACTCCAGACCACACCGACCATAACGAGCCACCGGAACCAGGAGCAGAAAGCTGTGGAACGGTGTTGACTGGAAAAGGCTGCCATCAGGCTGCCGAAGGGCCACGTAGCCTGGTCGAAGCGCGGCTGCTTACCGGGCGTACCCACCAGATACGGGCAACCCTCTATTCCTTGGGCTTCCCTGTGGTGGGAGACAAGCTATACGGACTGGATGACGGATTCTTCCTGCGATTCATAGATGACACGTTGACACCAGAAGACATCTCAAGACTTGTACTACCGTACCAGGCTTTGCACTGTGCCAGTCTGGAATTCAAGGATTCCGATGGAAACAAACTCGAATTCTCGGTACAAGCAACCTGGGCAGGAATGGTCAATACATCGGAACACGAAAACAAATCATGAATCAGGCACGGATCCGCAGGTCCTCCTTCAGGCCTTCCAGAATCTCGCGCCTGGTTGGCACCATGTGGGCCGAGGCCTCCAGCAGGTCACTGATTACTTCATTCGGGAGTTCGGAAATGAAATCCTTCGCATCAAGGGTACCACTTACGTAGTTGATTGCGGCCTTGCAGGAGACCATCCACGGCTCTGGTCCAAGACGGAGATATAGGTGCATGGCCAAGGGCGAATTCCGGAGGTCAAAAGAAGATTCGTCGAGCCTGCCATCCTTGAGCAGACGAAAGACGGTATCCTCTTCATCCAGCCAATCCGGCGATAATACGCCAGGTAAAAAATCTATGAAATGCTCGCCATCCATACCTTCGTAGGGTAGCTCACCCATAAACAGCGCTACCGGTACATCACCACCAGACAGGGTGGCTATGGCGTCAAGGAGTCCGGTTGCCAGTATCTTTGCATCGAAGTAATCCAAGGCACACCGCAGGTTTCTCCCTGTAGATGCATACAGTGTGGCCATTGTCTTGGCATTCGGATTGCCTCGATATGTATGATAAATTATACTTGGACTAAGGGATGCAAGAAAACCACGCATGCCCGTGAGGGCTTTTCGATAATCACGGATGGTGTACATGTTGCTGTATCTAAGGGCAGCGTTGGATTCTGGCAGGAGTTTCCAGGTATTGGACAGGAACTGACCTGGATCAGCCAATGAAAAATCACGGACATCTGCATTGGCAAAACCGGTAGCACCATTAACTATGCGCTGGATTCCCGGATCATCAATTGTAATCAGACCTGCTTCACGCAGGTCTTCAAGGCGATGTTCAAGAATGTCCCCTACGTTATTGCCGCTGTCATCCACACCCCTGAAGGGAATGCTGGCTTCTATGCATACCAGAATCGCTACCAACTGTTCCAGGTCAAGATAAGGAGACATGAGTTTCAGCATGGCAAGGGCACTCAGGAACTCGTTCAGGCCACCTCCGGGTTTCAGGATGCTGCCTGGTTTGACATTAAAAATACTACAGAGGGCCAGAAACGCACGGTCATCCAATGAAAGT
>MIBM01000297.1:0-3121 GCA_001830645.1 Spirochaetes bacterium RIFOXYC1_FULL_54_7 | reverse complement strand
TGGATGCCATCGGCCTCGACACTGATGCATCCTTCAAGCAGGGTCGAAAGCCCGGCCGGCAGACCATTGTCAACCTGGTAATAAACAAGATCATGGAAGACTGCAGCCAGGGCTATGATGTAATCCGAACCATCGATGAAACCAAAGACGTGATCAAGGGTGTGGAATTCTCTTGAACGGCGGGACATGATGCCATGGACCATGATGGCCATGTCCTCTATACCCTTCAAATCACACCCATTCCTGAAATTTCTGGATATATCCATAAATACCGCAATCAAGCGGTGCAACATTCCTTGTCCCATGCAAAACTCCACCATTTATTGTGTCCATGAAAAGTAATCCATGCTGGGCTGGAATTCAAATCAACCGCCATACGCGGTGATGAACCACATAAACTTCCTGGAAGCTCCCCTGGTGGCTGCCTTCGTAGCTTCACCAAAGCTGGCAGCCCTAAGCAAGAAAGAAAATCTGAACAACCCCTTCTACGGCTATTTTGCATGGCTGTGGAATGCCATTCCCATAGACCGTACCGGGGTGGATACCGATTCTTTCAACCGTTGCCTGGCATGGATAGGCAATGACGGAATGCTCGGGCTTGCGCCCGAAGGCACCCGCAGCAAGGACGGTATTCTCAGGCAGGGCAAGGCCGGTGTTGCAGTTCTATCCCAGCGCGCCGGTGTCCCTGTCTGGCCGGTGGCTCATTTCGGCACCGAAGATTTCTGGAATAACCTGAAGGCCTTCAAGCGTACCCCCATCTGCTTCAGGGTTGGCCAGCCGTATATGATAGAACCTGCAGGCTCGATGACGAGAACCGTCAGACAGGAAGTGGCCGACGAGATCATGGCGTCCATAGCCAGACTGATGCCGGAAGACTACCGGGGTCCATACGCACAATCCGCTTCCTGCGAGCCCAGACACCTGCGTCCTTTCATTTTGACATCTTAGATGATAATGTCTAGCTTTTATTTCTAAGCGCTGTTATCATGATTGACCGGCCAGACAGACTGAGGCTGAAAGGAGTCCCCGTGGTCAATCTGGAACGACAGACCCTACCCGTCCTGCTGCAGGAATCCGCACGGGTCTACAAGAACCTGCCTGCCCTCTCTCAGGTAGCTGATGGATCCATACAGCAAATCTATGATTATTCCGGTCTGGCAAGCGCTGCCGGCCGCTTTGCCAATCTTCTAGGTACCATGGGTATTGCACCGGGCGACCGGGTCATGATCCTGTGCGAGAACCGTCCCGAATGGGCAGTGGCATACTTTGGCATTGCCTTGGCTGGTGCTGTAGCAGTGCCGGTACTGGTAGACTTCATACCGGAACAGATTGCCAATGTGGCAGACCATGCGGCGGTACGTATCATCTGTGCCAGCGAAAAGACCCTGCCAAAGCTTTCAATGGCAGGGGACAGGCCACGTATACTCATAGACGCCATGGACACCGCAGGTGTGGACGTCATCCAAACCGGTAAAAGGGCACGCCGGTCCCTGGGCAACCCTTCCGGCACCTTACCCGGAGACGACCTGAGCGCCGACGATCTGGCCTGCGTGCTGTACACTTCCGGCACCTCCGGCAACTCCAAGGGGGTCATGCTTACCCATGGCAATATCGTCTCGAACGTCATAGCCACCCGCGCGGTTTTTGCCCTGAGGGATGATGACAGGGTATTGTCCGTCATGCCCCTGGCCCATACCCTGGAAAGCACCATGGGCTTGATTACCCCCATACTCCAGGGCTGCCAGATGTTCTATCTGGACAAGCCTCCTACCGCTCCGGTTCTGGCAGCCGCCCTCCAGACTGTCAAACCAACGATCATGGTCATCGTGCCACTTATCATAGAGAAACTGTACCGCAACAAGGTGGAGCCAAAGCTGCGGAACCATCCCCTGTACCGCTTCGGACCAACCAGAAAACTGGCCATAAAGGCTGCGGGCAAGAAACTGGAAGCTGCCTTCGGGGGTTGCATCCGCTTTCTGGGCATAGGCGGTGCCGCCCTGTCAAGGGATGTGGAGACCTTCCTGCTCACTGCCAAGTTCCCCTACGCCATAGGCTATGGCCTGACCGAAACCTCACCCCTGGTAGCCGCGGCCATACCTTACAAGACCCGTCTGGGATCCACCGGCAAGCCTCTGGACGGTGTAAAGGTCCGCATCATGCCCCCCGCCGATGCCGAACATGCCGGAACCCTGGCTTCCATGGGCAGCGATGTGGAGGGTGAGATACAGGTTTCCGGCCCCAATGTAATGCAGGGCTACTACAAGGACATAGAACGAACTGCCGAGGTATTCACCGCCGATGGCTGGTTCCGGACCGGTGATCTTGGCGCCTACGATGCCGATGGCATATTGTATGTAAAAGGACGACTGAAGGCCATGATACTAGGGCCATCGGGTGAGAACATCTATCCCGAGGAGATAGAGTCCACCCTGGCATCCAGCGGCCTTGTGGAAGAATCACTGGTATATGCAGCCAGGGATGGCGGCCTGGTGGCCATGGTCGTCCTGAACGAGCGGGCCAAGACACTGCTGTCCGGAGCGAAAGACGCTGTCATGGATGCATCCAAGGCTGCAGCCGACGAATCAGAACGCCTTCTGGCTGGATTGCGTTCTGCCACCAATGCCAGGCTTTCATCCTTCTGCAGACTGGCCCGCATTGTGTTGCATGACCAGCCTTTCGAGAAGACAGCCACCATGAAGATAAAGCGTTACCTGTACCCCGGGCAGGCCGAGGCATAGGCCTGATACGTACCTTGGTGATATCCTGCACTCATGCTTTTCAAGAACTGGCAGGATGAACTAGGAAACTCAGCCCGCGACAGCAAGGCGCTGGCTTCAAGTGGTCTCTGCCCGGCCCACTTGACCGGGTCAGCCGATCTACCCGCTCGTTCGGCTCTGTTGCCCTTTGCGGTAACCCCGACAATTCTGGAAGGCATCAGGGACAGAGCTTCTTCCTTCCATGTCGATGATCCGGTGGCGGCTCAATTCTTGCCAACCTCAGGCGAGCTGGTTAGCCTTCCCTGGGAGGAAGCGGATCCCCTCTCTGAAGCAGGCTTTACTGGTGCCCTGGGGCTCGAGCGTCGATTGGTGCGGCAATATCCATCCAGGGCCTTGGTGCGGGC
>MIBM01000296.1:5437-5942 GCA_001830645.1 Spirochaetes bacterium RIFOXYC1_FULL_54_7 | reverse complement strand
CTTAGCGAAACTGCGAGCTATAAATTCTGCCTCGCGGCGAGCAATTTTGGAAAGTCGCTTGATATCGTAGAGAATGGAGAGCACATAGATGAGGCACAAAAGGAAAAGACCCATCACGGCAATAGTAGAAATTGAGGCGACAGCAAAATAGATATCCGAATAAGTCATACTTATATTTTATAACAAAAAAAGCAGGGCAATGCTCAAGCTGTTGATTACTTTTGGTTTAAAAAATTCCAATTAAAATTGTTGTCAAAAAAATCAAATACATAAACACGAGCACCCCGCCCTCCCGCAAAGTTATCAACCTTTCAGTTTTGGTAAAAAAGAAAAACAAAAGAGCGGCAAAGATGATGAAAAAGCGACTAAGAACAAAAAAATTCATACCGTCAACCGTGATGGGACAAATAATGGCGACGATACCCAAGACGAGAGAGGCCGGCACTATCACCGAACCCATCAGATTACCGAGGATCATCTGGGTCTCTCCTTTGCGGGCCGAACT
>MIBM01000296.1:0-5254 GCA_001830645.1 Spirochaetes bacterium RIFOXYC1_FULL_54_7 | reverse complement strand
CCCTTGTTTCCAGCGCTCTGCAGGGCTTCATCCTTGCAGTCATCATCCTGTTTTTGTTCCTGCGCAGTTTCCGGAGTACCTTGATAATAAGCATCTCCATCCCCTTTTCCATACTGGTGACGCTCCTGGCGATGAACTTTGCCGGAATCACCCTGAACATGCTGACCATGACCGGACTTATCCTGGGGGTTGGTATGATTGTGGACGCTTCTATTGTCATCATCGAGAACATCTGGCAATACCGGGAACGGGGAGCAAAACCACGCATCTCCGCCATTCTGGGCACTGACGAGATGTTCAAATCCGTCTTTGCTGGGAACATCACCACAATCTGTGTGTTCATCCCCCTCATCTTCTTCAAGAGCCAGCTGGGAATGATAGGGGAAATGGCCGAAGAGATGATCTTTACCATAGTCATCTCCCTGGTTTCCAGTCTGTTGGTGGCTCTGTTTCTGGTACCGGTTCTGGCCGGAAAGTGGATATCCCTGATCACCAGGGAAGAAAGACCCTTGAAGTGGAAACCCCTGATTCTTCTGGACAGCTTGCTCCAGCTCAGCCTGGATGGCGTTACCCGGGTCTATGGCGTCATCCTTCGCCTTGCCCTTAGACACCGGCTTACGACCATTCTGCTTGTCGCCGGGAGCATGGCCCTCGCGGTCGCCCTGACCCCCAGGCTCAACATAAACCTGATGCCCGGATTTGCCGATTCCTCGGTAAGCCTTACGGTGAGCCTGCCGGTCGGCACCCCGCTCCAGAAAACCGAAGCAATTCTCCTGGAACTGGAGTACGTGGTACGCGAAGAGGTCAGGGGATACACAAACCTTGTTACCAGCGTCGCAACAGGAAGGCCGGGGACGAGCAGTTCGTATACCGGGAGTATTTCCATCCAGCTTCCTGAAGCAAACAAGCAAATCGATACCGCCGAGACTGTCAAGGCCAAACTTCGGGCCCACTTCGACCGCTTCCCCGACGTGAGCTTTGCCTTCGGTATGGGCATGGCGCGACAGATGCAAGGATCGGCCGACATCGATATAGCCCTGAGAAGCGATGACCTTGACGCTGCCTTTGCTGTGGCGAACAACATCAAAGATCTGATGAAGACCCAGCTTGAAGGGCTGGGAGAGCCGACCATCGACCTGACAGAAGGACTGCCCCAGGTGGAAATAAAGATAGACCGCCGGCGTGCCTATGATCTGGGAGTAAACATCAAAGCGGTCGCAAACGAACTATATGCGGCAGTCAACGGTTATACGGCCACCGTGTTTCGGGAAGCAGGAGAGGAGTACAGTGTCGTTGTGCTGCTGAGGGAGGAGGATCGCTCCAAGATTGTCGATCTGGACAGGATATTCGCAAACGGAACCTCCGGAAGAGTGGCCCTGGCCAACTTCGCAAGCCTGGAAAAGGGTATAGGACCGGTAAGCATAGCCCGGGAAAACCAGACCCGTATAATCCACCTCAGTGCAGATATCCTCAACAATGAACGGGCCTATATGGTGGAAGACCGCATCCAGGAGCTCATCGATGAAAACCTGGTGATCCCGGACAGTGTCAATCTGGCCTTCGAAGGTTCCTGGCGGGACGTTTCGGACATGGGGAAGACCTTCGGTCTCATCATTCTGCTGGCTGTAATCCTCGTCTTCGGTGTCATGGCTGGTACCTATGAATCTTTCAGGGATCCTTTTATCAACCTCCTTACCATCCCGCTCATGTTCATCGGAGTCATCAGCATCCATATCCTGACCGGAGAGAACCTGACCATGTTCACCGCGATCGGCGCTGTAATGCTCGCAGGGATTGTGGTGAACAACGGTATCATCCTTGTTGACTACACGAACCTGCTGGTAAGACGAGGAACCAGCATCCATGATGCCTGCCACCTTGCCGGCATGTCCCGCCTGCGGCCCGTGCTCATGACAACCCTCACAACCATATTAGGGATGATTCCCATGGCCTTTTTCGGCGGCGAGAATGCGATGATGATAAAACCAATAGGTCTGACAGTGGTAGGCGGGCTTAGCTCTGCTACCTTCATCACCCTCTTTTTCATCCCGGTGGTATATTCCTTGCTCAATGAAAGAAAGCAATCAATAGACGTTGCCCTCCCAGGCACGCCGGACAGTACGGAGGAAGTACATGCAAACTGAAATGTTCCGTGCCGAAATCATAGCCAACCAGTCGGTTCAGGAAGAACTTGCCGAGGCCATAGAAGGCACTGAGTCGATGTTCTATACGTATATCCCTGCAGTACAGGGGAAGGGCCGCCAGCAGAAACGATTCGGCGATGAAACCTGGCCAGAACTCAACTGCCTCTATGTATTGTATGTAGATACCGCCGGTCTGGATGTATTAAGGAGCATCACCACCAGCCTCAAACAGCGCTTCCCCCGGGAGGGCATCAAACTGTTTGCGGTACCGGCTATTTGCCAGGGGCACTCAGAGGAAAGCTAAGCCCTTGCCGCCAATGACGAAGTATCAGACTGTATGGAACCCCGGCGCCGGATCAGGAAAGTCTCGAAGCCCTTCACTGTGCTGTTGACCACCAGGCTGGCCGGAGCGTCGGCCTTGAGCAGGTGGGCCTTGGCCGTATCCAGGCGGCCGACGTCCTCCCAGAAATGGGCATCGCTGCCGCAGACCATGGAACAGCCATGGATCACACAGGCCCTGGCCATGGCCAGGCAGTTCTCGTCCGAACCTACGCGCACCCGGAAGGAGCTGTCATTTACCTCAAGGGCCTTGCCCAGTTCGGCAGCCCGGACCACCACGGCCTCGATGTCGATGGGAAAAGCGGGATTGCCCGGATGGGAAATGGCATCTACCAGGGGGTTGGCGAGGGCCGCCAGGAGGGCCTCGGTATTGCCCTTCCTGTCCCGGGGTTCGAAGCAGATCTCGTGGAACCCGGCCATGACAAAATCAAGGCGTCTGGCAATCTTGTCATCAAGATCGATGCTGCCATCGGAGGCCATGATGTTGACCTCGGCGCCGCGGTAGAACCGGACCCCGTGCAGATGGGCCGGCAGTATCCTGAGGTTCCCGAAATGGTAAGGGTGTGCTCCGCCGGGCATGCCAGGGCCATGGTCGGTAAGCACAAAGCCTTTGAGTCCTCGCTTGCGGGCACCCTTGGCCAGTTCTTCTATGGTGGAATAGGCGTGCCCCGAGGCGACGGAATGGGTGTGGGTATCGATGGCTATTTTCATAAGTATTCTATATCATCCACGTTGGAGCGGGGCATGTCCAGAGGGCGGGGATTGCGACCGGCGGATTGCGCTGGAGAATTGGCTCCTGGCATGGACGATTGCCGTGTCCGTTCAGTACCTTCATCCGGTGTGAGCCGCTGTAGCTGAGGCTTTCGGAAGAGGATAGTCATGAATATACCGACCATCGAAGAAATCATAACCCAGGACCGGGAAACACTTCGTGCCTGTCCCCACAAGCTGGACTGCGCGTCCTGCGACGAAGACATCTGTGTGATGATCGCTTCGGTGGCTGACTTTCCTACCGAGTATGGTCGCTTCCGTATCGTAGCCTTCGTCAACAACAAGGACGAGAAGGACCATATCGTCATTCTCAAGGGAGAAATAGGGGACGGAGAAGGCATCCTGACCCGGGTACACTCGGCCTGCCTTACCGGGGATGCGCTTGGCAGCCTACGTTGCGATTGTGGACCCCAGCTCCATCATGCCCTGCAGCTCATAGAGGCAGAAGGCCTGGGCATTGTCCTGTACCACCAGGCTGAAGGCCGGGGGATAGGTCTGGTCAACAAACTGCGGGCCTATGCCCTGCAGGATGGAGGCTACGACACCATGGACGCCAACCTGGCCTTGGGCTTCGGGGCAGACGAGCGGGAATACCGCATTCCAGCGGAAATGCTGAAGAAGCTGGGGGTACGGAGCATCCGACTGATGACGAACAATCCCGAGAAGGTGGCAGCCATGGAAACCGAGGGAGTACGGGTGCTGGAACGTGTGCAGCATGAGCTGCCAAGCCACGACCACGACCGTAATTACATGAGCACCAAGAAGGAGCGCTTCGGCCATCTCCTGACCTTGGATCACGATTCCCGGCGTTGAATCATCAACAGTAAATTGGCAGGGTCTGAATCATGGCCATCACAGGCTTTCAGTTCCTGCGCCACGCCTCCAGCGCCACCAGCCAGGCCGCTCCCGAATCCTCTATGGTCTTTTCAGGTACACAGTACGACAGCCTGAACCAGCCAGGCTTGCCGAAGCCAACCCCGGGCACCGCAAGTATCTTGAACTCTTTCAGGTGCATGGCAAAGGTTACGTCCGGGGACTGTCCCTCCGGGGTCGGCTGCTTCGCCGGGCTCTGTCGCGGGGACTGCCCCTGCGGCACCTCGCAGAACAAATAAAAGGCACCCTCCGGCCTGGCGTAGCCTATGCCCGCGGTGTCCAGGATGGCAGCCAGGGAATTGCGCCGCTTCTCATAGCGGGAAACATCGGCCTTGGCCTGCCAGCTGGCTGCAACCGCACGCTGCATGAGGGCCGGGGCGTTGACGAAGCCCAGGATGCGGTTGGCCATGATCATGCCGTCCAGCAGGAGTTTGCGGTCGGCTATGGCCGGGTTGACCGCGAGGTAGCCTATGCGCTCCCCCGGCACTGACAGGGTCTTGCTGAAACTGGATACGACTATGCTCTCGGGGTAGGCATCCATGACCGGTGGCGCTTTGATGCCATCATAGACTATGTCGCGGTATGGTTCGTCGATGATCAGGTACGGCAGGCGGCCGCTGGCCTTGCCGTGGGCGGCAAGCACCGCTGCCAGGGCCTCGATGTCGGCCCGGGGGTAGACCCGGCCGCTGGGATTATTTGGGCTGTTGATGATGATCGCTGCGCTGCGCGGACCCAGGGCGGCCGCGACCGCGGCGGGATCCAGGGAGAAATCCGGGGCGGCCTGCACCGGGACCATGGTCCCCCGGTGGTTGTCGATGTAGAACGAGTACTCGGCGAAATACGGCGCAATGACCAGGACCTCGTCCCCGGGGTTGAGTATGGTCTTGAGGACCACGTTGATGGCACCGGCGGCTCCCACGGTCAGGATCACCTCATCCCCGGTGAGGGCCTGGCTGGTACCTGCCGGACCCGCACCTGCCGGACCGGCACCTGTCATTCCATGCTCGGTGGAGACCTTGACGGCCATTTCAGCCCGGGCAAAGGGATAGCCAGCGTTGGGCATGTAGGCATGGGTACCGGTCTGGACGGTGGAGGCCGCCGCCTTCAGGGCGTCCACAAAGGCTGCC
>MIBM01000295.1:715-1324 GCA_001830645.1 Spirochaetes bacterium RIFOXYC1_FULL_54_7 | reverse complement strand
GTCCTTCAGCAAGTCATCTTTCAGTCTTGCAGCACGCATTGTTCGACGCTATCTTAGGAGCAATGAAAAAATGGTTGGTCTATACCCTTGAAGACCCCCGTGGTGGTGGTGTCCGGTACGTGGGCATCACACATCAGACTCCAAAGAAGCGGTTACAGGGGCACATGTCCCGAGCCCGCAAAGGTGCCCGGTTTCACCTGTTCAACTGGATCAGGAAACTTCAATCTGAGGGGGTTGATCCCCTATTGCATGTTATTGAAACAGGTTCGGGTGCTGGCTGGGATGAGGCAGAGGTGAGGTGGATCGCATGGCATCGAGCGCAGGGATGCGATCTTACAAACTCCACAGATGGAGGAGAGGGATGTCCCGGTCACAAGGTATCCCCAGAGGCTCGTCAAAAAATACGGGCTGCCCGTTTGGGAAAGCCTTTGACTCCTGAACATCGGGCCAAAGTGGCGGCAGGCAATAGGGGCAAAAAGATGAGTCCCGAAGCCATTGCTCGGGGGGTTGAGAAGAGACGCGGCTTCAAACATACTGCCGAGGCTAAGGCGAAAATTGCTGCGTCTCGAAAAGGAAAGAAAGGGTGGGTGCCCACGCCGGAAATACTCG
>MIBM01000295.1:347-584 GCA_001830645.1 Spirochaetes bacterium RIFOXYC1_FULL_54_7 | reverse complement strand
CGAGCTAAGATGTCGGCAGCATGCAAAGCTTTCCATGCTCAGGAGAGGGAGATCTCTGGTAAGAAGTTGGGGGAAAGAGTCACACATAAGCCCTGTCCAATATGTGGGTCGCCCATGCACCGACAGAGCAAGTCTTGCAGAAGTTGTTATGGGATGAGGCGAGTATGCGAAGCTGGGTCCCAGTGAACGCCTACATTACGCCTACATCAAGGATGGCACCGTCGTGAAAAAACTCGA
>MIBM01000295.1:0-268 GCA_001830645.1 Spirochaetes bacterium RIFOXYC1_FULL_54_7 | reverse complement strand
CGGAAGGACTTCTTGACCCTCGTGAAGAACGTCCCTCGGGTCAAGGACTATGACACGGCCATCCGGCTCAAGGAAGCGTTCAACATCTGGCGGAAGCGGGCCGAGGAGCTTTTCTTTGAGCGGTTCCTGAACAAGACCCTCAAGTACGATGAGCGCATCAAGGAGACGGTTCGGCAGGTCATTGACCGCAAGCTGAGGTCACCGGCAGGGGACTTCTTCTTTGAGGCCGACCTGCCCATCGACCGGGCAACGGACAAAGAAAAGCTCC
>MIBM01000294.1:244-6044 GCA_001830645.1 Spirochaetes bacterium RIFOXYC1_FULL_54_7 | reverse complement strand
GAAGACCATACGGGCTATCTTCTTCGAATTTACTCTGGCTGCCCAGCCTAACGACGCCCACCGCATCCTTGCAGACTGGGAGAACGCTGGCATACTGTCCATGACCGTTACCCAGAACATTGACGGTCTGCACCGAAAGGCAGGATCCCTGGCCCTTTCGGAGTTCCATGGTTCCTGCGATTCACTGGTCTGCATGAGCTGTGGACAGCACCATCCGGTGGAACGTGGGATACTGGCAAACCTGCCTCCCTGCTGCGCCTGTGGTGGCATCTACAAGCCTGATTTCACTTTCTTTGGTGAAGGAATACCTCCTGCAGCCTATGCCGGCGCCATGGCTGCTGCCCAGGCAGCGGATGCCTGTCTGATCATCGGATCAACCGGATCAGTCTATCCCGCAGCCTCCATTCCGCGGCAGATCAAGCAGCGAGGCGGCGCCATCATCGAGATAAACCCCCAGCCCAGCGAGTTCACCGAGGACATTGTGGACGTTTTCATACCCATGGGAGCAGCGGCAGCCATGCGCCATCTGGACTCTTTGCTTCCGTCATTACGATAACTGGAAAGAAAAAAGCGGATATACTCGAAATTCCTCTGAATATTGTCGATACTATACGGTAAGGGAAGTACTCCCTTCTCTATTTCGAAAGAAACGGAAGCATGACATGGCCAAGATCGGTATCCGCCTTGCGGACGGTAAATTTTATCCAATACTCGAAGACGGGCAGCCCGTCAAGAAAAGGCTAGTGGTAACCACGGTCAAGGACGATCAGGCGAGCGTCCAGATCGATGTCTACCGCAATACGGAAGAGGATGTCAGCGAGAGCACCTACATAGGCAGTCTCATCATAGAAAACATCCCGCCGGGGGCCAGAGGCAGCCCGGACATCAGGCTGGACCTTGGTCTGGACGAAGAAGGCAACCTGAACGCCTATGCCCTTGAAGAGGCTACCGGCGAGCACCAGACCCTGACCGTCTCCCTCAAGGCCCTTGCAGAGGAAGAAAAATACGAAATCCCCGATTTCGACTTCCAGGACTCGGAAAGCGTTTCCGGATCAGAGTATGACACAACAGGCTTGGCTGGTGATGATAGTCCCTTTGATTTCGACATCCCCGAATCGGATGATTCAGGTACTGGAACGGCCGGATCGGCCTCATCCATCCCCTTCAGTTTCGAGGAAGATGCCCTGGAGGATGAAACCCCGGAAAGGAAGAAGGCGTCTCCCCTGCTGATTGGTCTGCTGGCCGCCGTAGCGGTCATCATACTGTGCGGCCTGGCCTACATGATCTTCCAGGTTACCGCAGACAGGGCTCCCGCACCCCCGACTACTCCGGCAACCGTACAGGCCGCTGTTGTTCCTGCGCCAGCCCTGGCTGCCCCGGCTGCCTCAGCCGCCACATCGGCACCTGCCTCAACTCCTGCTCCAGCCTCCAAACCAGCCGCAACTGCCACGCCCGTCCAGGCGGCACCTCCTGCAAGTCCGCCTGCTGCCACAGGCGGTGCGAAAGCGCCCGGTGTCTGGTACAAGGTACGCTGGGGTGATACCCTGTGGGATCTATCCATAGCTTATTACAGGACACCATGGTTGTATGGAAACATTGCCAAAGCGAACAAGCTTACTAACCCCGACCTCATCATATCCGGAACCTGGATCTATATTCCACCGCGTTGATGCCGCCTTCGGTGGTAAAGGGGCGGAGGCACAGCTTCCGTCTTTTTTTTTAAGGCTCCGTAATTCCCTGCCGATGAAGAACCTGGTCATGGGCATATTCCTCCTTGTTCTGGTTTCGGCCTGTTCGGCCGGAACTATCCTTGGTCATTCCGAGGCGGAATGGCTTGACGCTCTTGGATCAGGCCGCAGCCTGCCCTTTCCCGCAGGAGCACGCCTTTCTGAATTGACCCGTCTGGGTCCGGGAACCCTCCTGTTCATGTCCATGCAGGCCGAAGATAGACAGGACCAGGATTCTGCCAGGCAGCTCCTTTCAGCAGCGGCAACTTATGAGACCGGTCTGTATGCCAGGCTTGCCGCTGAGCACTACCTTCGCCTGCTCAGGTCCCAGGGTGACAGCCCCGGACTGCTGGCCTTTGCCATCTCCGAGGGTGGCAAGAACCTCTCTCCGTGGACAAGGGCAAGCACGGAGGCAGAAGCCCTGTCCATGACAGGCCGGCATGTCCAGGCCCTGAACACCTGGACCAGGCTCCTGACAGATTACCCGGAAGAGACCGCAGGCAACGAAATCACTGTAAGCGCGGGCATGATGCAGGCTGCGCTGGAACTGGGAACCCCGGAAGGCACCAGGATACTCGTGGCTGAGTTCCGGTTTCTCCTGGGGATGTCCGGCAGCACCGCCTGGTACAAGGCCATGGCAGGGATCATCGATGCAATCCAGTCCCATCCGGAAGCTATGGGAGCCTTGAACCAGCAGGAACTGCTGCTTGCCCAGGCACGTGTTTTGTCCGGCACCAGGGATTACGGAGCAGCGGTGCTGGCTTTCAGGCGTTACCACACTTTGACTTTCCCCGCTCCCGACCGCCTCGATGCAGAGGCCGGAGCCCTGCTGGCCTCCAGCCTGGCTCGCCCCGCCCTGTCGGACCTGGCCAGGGCCTTCCTGTTTGGCTCACGCTCCGAGGGAGAGGCCATCTTTGCCCTTCTTGCAAACCGGGCCGGAGCCAAAGGCATCGATCCTCGGACGGCCTACCTGCACCTGTTCTGGGCAGGCAGGTTTGCCCGGGCAGCCGAACGCTGGGGCGAGGCAGCCTCGCTTTTCGCGGCAGCCGCAGAACTGGCTATGGATGCAACCGACCTTGACGCCGCCCTGTGGTACGAGGCAGAAGCCAGATCCAGGTATTCCAGTACCGAAGCCGTGGCAGTGCTGGCCAAAGCCTATGCATCCACTGATAACCCGGCGTACTACTCCGACCTCCTGGAACCCCTGTCCAGGAAGGCCCTGGCCGACCGCTCCGGGACTGTGCTCGCGGCCATCATCGCAGCCGCGGCTCCTACTGGAAGCACTTCATCCGGCATCACCGCAGCGGGATCCGTGGGAAATACCTTCCCAGGTGCAACCCCGAGGGACAGGGCCAGGCTTGACTACCTGGGTGCCAGGGCAGCCGCCACAGGTCTCATTAGCGCCGGGCAAGTCCGGAACCTGGTATCCAATGGTCAGGAAGTTTCTGTCGATGCATACATAGCAGCGGCCCTGGACCGGGCCTACAGGCAGGATGCCGACCCCTGGTACCGTTTGCTGGCAGCCTACCACCTGGGCCTGCCTCTGGTTGAGCCGGCTGATGGTCCGGGTTCCCCGGAGCCGCCCCCTGGACCGCACAACGACTCCGCAGTACAGGGAGCCACCGCCCAGGACACCACTGCCCGGGAGTCCACAGCGCAGGAAGCTACAGGACAGACCGTACAGGTGGACGTCAACCGGACTGCACCTGCCATCGAAGCAGAGACTCCGGGCGAGGCCGACGCCTTTGCCAGGGGGATGATACGCTTTGGCCTGGCTGGGAAGGTCCGCACTGAACTGGGGGCAGCCTACCGAGGGCTGGAACCATCGACAATACGTGCTGTAGCGGAAGCCTTGGCCCAGGCTGGAGACCATGGTTCGGCCATCCGGGCCATAGCACCACTCTTCTCGCGCACCGGCTATGTGCCATCCAGGCAGGACAGGGAACTGTATTGGCCCAAGGCTTTTCCCGACGAAACAGCTGCTGCCGCCCAGCGCTTTGGCCTGCCGGAAGCCCTGTTGTCTGGCTTGGTCCGGTCCGAGAGCCTCTTCCAGCCGGAGGTTGTTTCCAGCGCCGGAGCGGTCGGGCTTGCCCAGCTCATGCCGGCGACCGCCGCCGAAACCGCTGGCCGCCTCAGGCTGACCGACTACGACATAACCAAGCCAGCAGACAATCTTGTTCTTGGTGCTTCGTACTTCAAGCGAATACTGGACAACCTGAACGGACGCTTCATGCCGGCCATTTTCTCGTACAATGCCGGCCCCACCCGCTTCCGCCGCTGGGAAAACCAGTATGGCCTTCTACCCCAGGATCTGCTTCTGGAAGTGCTGGACTATGCTGAAACCCGCCAGTACGGCAGGAATGTGGTCGCGGCAACCATGGCCTATGCAGCCCTGTATTACGAGCAGGACCTCCATGGTTTCCTTGCCAGCTTGCTGGGAGAATAGCGGTTCGTGAAACCTCCTTATTTGCTCATTGGCACAAAGAGTTTTATAATGGGTGGATGGACAAGATAGGGCGAAACGAGCCTTGCCCCTGTGGTTCAGGTAAAAAATACAAGCACTGCTGCCAAGGCAGGCCAGGTAACATCATCCCCTTCCCCACGCCTTCCGACAAACAGGACGGGGGAACCTTCTTTGAGGAAGAAGACGAAAACCTGACCTTCATGGAACGCCTGGGCACGCCGAACCAGGCAACGGGCGTCCTGCATGAACTCCGGAAGGCGCTGGAAAATCAGGATTTCAATTCCACCGCAAAGATGGAAACCTTCGTCGCATCCATGATTGAAAGCAGGCAGGATACTCCTGAAAGCGACTTCCTGGGACTGTCGCCCAATCAGATGCACAGCATACTACATGGCAGTTTTGATGAGCTGGGCAGCATATTCACGGTGTCCGGGCAGATTGGCCCCGAGGACCTGCCGGCAATTCCCCTGCTCAAGGCAACCATGGCCCTCCTGGACTTCCTGATTGAATCAGGACCGGTAAAAGCCACTGCCAAGGGGAACCTTCCAAAGGCTATGGTCCTGCGTTGGTGGGACCAGGAATTCGGACCCCGGACCAAAGATGAGAGCTTCCGCAGCTTTCTAAGGCCAGTAAAGGAACAGGATTGCTGGTCACTGTACTTTTCCAGGCTGGTCATCAGGAAGGCAGGGCTGATCAAGCTGCATGAATACAAATTCTCGATCACCGATCGGGGCCGTAAATTGTTCGAACAAGGAAAGCTTGAAACTATCTACCATGAACTTTTCGTGGCCCTTGGCTGGGGTGTAGACTGGAACGCAGGCAGGGATGATTACCGGGCATTGCACCCCTTGGTCCAGCAGAGCTTTGTTTTCAACCTTCATCTTCTGGGAAGTCTAGCAAAAAACCGGACTCCCGAGACTACCCTCGTCGATGCGTACATGAAAGCCTTCCCCACGCTGATGGAAGACTACAACAGCTCGAATCCGGAAATGCTCAGAGCTTACCTGAATGGCATAGTTGGCTATGGTCTGATTACGTATCCTGTCGAACTCGGCTTGCTTGAGGACACCAGTGATAGCATGCTGCTTTCCAAGGGTGAATACCGGATAAGCCCTCTGTTCAAGCGTTTGATCCATTGGAAATTGTAGTGATCCTCTGCAGGCTCAGCCTGGTTCAGTACCAATCCCTCCCCAGGAGAAAAAAATGGGAACAAAAATGAGAGAAGTGCGCAAATCGAGCAGACACGCCACTTCAGCAGTCCTTGCAATCCTGATTGTGGTCTGCACAGGCTTGGCCACCGGGCAGGCAAACCAGCCCTCCGACCCTGCCATTGTCCTGGACACCATAGCAGAGAACTACTACATGCCCAGCGTGCGGGCGGCCTTCGGCACCTTCACCTTCGAATACAGCGACTTGCCAACCCCCTTCTCGCGCTGGCTGGAAGAACGCCTGGCAGAGGCCGCGGGGTCGTCAAGGCGGGTCCAGTTGCTCAACCGGAATGCTGCGGCAGCCATGGATCCTGTGTTCCGCAAGGAATACGAGGCTTTCTTCAGGGAAACCGGGACCAGCGCACTTCTGCATGGCCGCTACTTCCTGGAAGGCCAGCAGG
>MIBM01000294.1:0-198 GCA_001830645.1 Spirochaetes bacterium RIFOXYC1_FULL_54_7 | reverse complement strand
AGGAGCCAAGGACTGGTATGTCCCTGCTTCGCAGGTGCCTGTCTACGCTTCCGTTCGCCCTGCAGAGGCCGCTGCCGCCAGGGCAGGCGAACTGGCCAGGCTCGGGGCCGCCACCCAGGGTGGGCTAACTGTGAGCGTATCCACAGACCGGGGCACCGGAGCAGCCTACCGTGATGGGGAGGAACTCACAGCCTTGGT
>MIBM01000293.1:4309-6062 GCA_001830645.1 Spirochaetes bacterium RIFOXYC1_FULL_54_7 | reverse complement strand
TCCCTGTATTTCCATGCGTACCCTTACACATCGAAGGAAGCCTGGGAAAAAGTACGTGCTCTCGCAAAGGTGCTGGCAACGTTTGCGGGTGGCATGATCATGCACACGATACAATTTGCCGAAACTCAACTGAAAATAAAGAAGGATGCTCCGGCAGACAGGTCTACGTTGTACCTGAGGGCGTGCATGATGCTGGCTGCCGATATGCTGGCAACAAAACGCGGACTCGGTTCCATAGTAACCGGAGAGAGCCTTGGACAGGTTGCCAGTCAGACGGCTGAAAACATGCGCTTTACCCAATCATGGACCAGCTATCCCGTATTCCGCCCCTTGATAGGAACGGACAAGGAAGACACCATACGATGCGCCCGGAAGATTGGAAGCTACGAAATATCGATATTGCCCTATGCAGACTGCTGCATGCTGTTTTCGCCAAAGCATCCATTAATCAAGGCAATGTTTGAAGAAGAACGGGTGGCCTTCGAGAAATTGGGCCTTGTGGAACAGATTTCGGCGGCCGTAGCAGCCACCGAAACCCTTCACCTGCCCTTCGATTTCATTCAGCCTTAACTGCAGTCTCCAGCTGGGGTTCTGACAGCAGGAACTCTGCGATGACCCTTTCGAATTCCTTCTCGGGAAGGGCTCCCATGGCAGCCTGTGGCTGGCCCTTCATGGGGATGAACAAGATAGTCGGGATGCTCTGTATTCCAAACATACCCGCCAGCTCCTGTTCGGCTTCTGTATCTACTTTATAGACACGAATCTTGCCCTCGTACTTCTTGGACAACCTGTCCAGGATGGGAGCAACCATTTTGCATGGACCACACCAATCGGCGTAAAAATCGACTATGGCAGGGAGTTCTCCACGATAGTTCCATTCTTTGTCTGCTTCGTAATCGAAAACATTTTGTTTGAAAGATTGCAAGGTTAAAAGTTCAGACATGTGATAGCCTCCAAGATTATCAAGTATCAGACATACATTGCTCTGACCGGCAAAACTGTTGACATATTGAATATAGTATTTTTCATATATAAAGTCCAGCCCGGATCATCAGTAAATCAAAAAGGGCACTCAAAATCAGGATCAGCGCTTGTAGTAAAACAAAACAGGGCCTCTATTCGAGGCCCGGCTTAAATACTTCAGAAAAACTCAGAACCAGAATCTGAAACCAAAGGCACTCTGCATGCCAAAGACCGGGAATACAATCGGATCACCCAACTGGACGGCAAGGGTCGGAGCCAGCTCCAGGAAAAACTCAAGATTGGGAATCGGATATATATTCAAACCCACCGGAAATCGTCCACCCAACACAAGGTTATTCTGATAACCAAGGTAGAAACCCGGCCCAAGGTAGTAATTAAAAACAAGGCTCTCAATAGAGAATAGTTTCTCGTTTTGAACCCACCAGTCGCCGGTAAAACCGAAGGCAACTTGCTCATTCCCAATTGCAAAGCCAAAACCCATCAGAAATGGAATCTGATCCACTTTCAGGGAAAGCATCACGTCGGACCCAGGAAGGTTACCGATTGGAAGCCCTGCTGAAACGCCGACACCAGTCGCAAATGCACTGGCTGTACCGATCAACGCGATCAGCAACACCAATACTACAATTTTCTTCATTCATTTCCTCCCGATAAATTAATTGAATTGCCTATACCTTATAGTACAGCAAGATAGTACCGTTTGAAACTGCCACAGTCAAACAGGCGTATAAAAAAACAGGTGTCTGTGCAGTGAGTTGAGGTTTGCACA
>MIBM01000293.1:0-4265 GCA_001830645.1 Spirochaetes bacterium RIFOXYC1_FULL_54_7 | reverse complement strand
CGGCTAGCTCCGGGCCGCCTGCGTGGCTTCGGCGCTTCCTTGCGCCGACTTTACTTGATAGCACTCGCTAGCTCGCGCTCAAGGCTATTTTCAAGCCACTCCGGTTCGACTCTCCTAGGGGTTATCTAAACAAAAAACCGGCCCTGAAAGGCCGGTTTTTTTGTTTATCCCCTAGGAGAGTCGAACCCCTGTTGCCGGGATGAAAACCCGGTGTCCTAACCACTAGACGAAGGGGACGTGATCTGGAACGTGGTTAAACTAGCAGGATAAGGGGTCGGATGTCAATAGGATGGCTACATTTTGAGCTTGCCGAGTATCATTGACTTGAGGCGTTTAAGGAACTGGTTTTCTGGTTCCAGTTCCAATGCGGCTTCACAATCCGCCAGCGCTTTTGGGTAGTCTCCTATATGGTAGTAAGCCTGGGAACGACGATAAGTGGCATAAAAATGATATGGGCGGATATCAAGGGCATTGTTGAAATCATCTATAGCGGCACTGTAGTTCTGGCGTACGCTATGCACGACACCGCGATAATACGCCGCTTTGTAGCACTTCTCGTCCAAGCCAAGGGTTGCTGAAAAATCTTCAAGTGCCTCGTCGTAACGGCTCTCGGAGAAGTAAGCCATGCCCCGGTGCTGGTAAATCAGGGCACGGATGGAGTCTTTCGGATTCATGGCCAGCAAATGCGAGTATATATCTATGGCCCGTACATAATCAGTACGGTTGTGGGCATTAAGAGCCTCCAGCAAAAGGTCGTCCAAGGACTTCCAGGCACCTAGCCATGCGGGATGGCGTGGTTCCTCATCACCGGCGCGTTGCGGTGTTTTTACGCCGGTGTAAAAATCTTTGTCTATTGCATCTTCTATTTTCTTGAAAAAAGCGACGCGCCGCTTTGCCAGTTCATTGGCTAGTTGATGCTGGTAATCCCTGATTTCCTGGAACAACATATCCGAGAGGGTCAGGTTGGCATTCAAGGCCGCCAGTTTTCGCTTCATGGGTTCATCAAAGGGAGTGAACTCGGCTTTGTACACAAGTTCATGCTCGACCTCTGCCCAGGCATCCTGAAGGATCGTGCGGACCTGTACCTCACAGACCACTGGATCCATAAAACTCAGGCCGTTGGCAAGATCATCAGGCAGGGCCAGCAATAGATGGGTGGATTCATAACCGAATTCCTTAAAGGATCGTTCAGCACCTTTATGCTCAACCTCGACAATCTGGAAACGGGAAGCAAGGCTTTCTTCTACTTTGGCTAAATCACCTATGAATGGGCAGATAATCCTGATGGCCAGTACATCGGTGATAGGCAGTGCCGGTCTTCCGGCTGCACTGGCTTCCCTGAAGAACTTGATCCGCTTTGCAAAGCAGCTGTTGAAGGATTTTACACGCTGTTTGTAGGCTGGGAACAGGCCGGATGCTTCGAGACAAGTCCTTGTTCTGTCTCCCATTTCCTTGAGCACCCTATCGAGATCCGGCAAAGCAACTTTATAGGCCCGCTCAAGCGCGGCCCTGCTGGGTATTGGTTCTTGAGTGTCCATGAACTGCAGGATACGATGAATGGCCAGGATTGGCAATCATAAACTGGTAAAACGCAAAAAAGGCCGCCCCGAAGGACGGCCATATATAGTACGCGCTTTACAAACCAGATTACTCTTCGGCTTTTTCTTTGTCTGATGTCCAGTTTGGATCAGTCTGCTTCAGACGCTCAATATAGCGAAGAACCTGATTTGCACCAAAGTTTTCACCTTCCAGCCTTTTGCGCTCGTCTTCCTTGCGGCCGACTATGCCCCAGATGGCTTCATCATCGATGTCACGTACGGGTTCGAGAACTGCACGGTCATAGAGGACTTTGACATCCTTGAAGTAGGCGACGAAATCTCCGCCTTCATGGGCAGCGTCGCGGTGGATAATGAACCCGGCAAACTTCACGAAGGGTGAGGCCTTCGGATACAGGGGATCGATCCGGAGCTCACGGTTGCGTACATCGCTGACGTACTGGGGATTGTCCCAGCGCAGTTCCCGCCAGCCATCGAAGTTGAGATAACCCATGAACATGACCCGCTCTGTGCCATTATGATCCTTGAGGATTACCGACAGGCCATGGGGAAAGTTAAGGCCCTTTACATTGACGGCCAATGACTTTATTACGCCCACGTTCTTGACTATGCCCAGGCCGGTGGTAATCCTGGTATCAGGATTGTAGCTACCCTCGAAGCGTGTCAGACTGGCATTGACGGGGTTATCACTCTGCTGATCTGTCTTGGGAGTTATGACACCGGAATCATCGATATCGGCTTTGGGCTCGAAGGCAGGAATATCAAAGGGAGGCTGTATCCTTGCCCATGAGTTGAAGGGTTCCAGGGGGAAACGTACCCGTGCCCCAAAAACCATAGCTCCGGGGAACTGCTTGGCATCTTCTGAAACCTTGGCTTCCCTGGTATAGGAAAGCATCTGGTTCTGGTTGCTGCGGGAAGATGAAGCGAGCACTACGTCCCAGTTTGCAAAAGCCAAGGATATGGCCATCTGCTTCTTTTGCTCCTCGGTGTAGCTTTTTGCTGTCGAGGAGAAATCCATCATCGTAGCCCGGTTCTGTGTCAGCTCACCCGCTTTTTGCGGATTTTCGATAATGTCGGCCCCCAACAGGGAAAAGTCGATCAGTACGGCTTCATCCGCGAAGGCGGCCGAAGCGCTCAGAACCATGAGAGCTGCGGCGATCAGGTAAAACGGCCTTCTCATTCAAGTGCTCCTTTCATAGTGCGCGTTCAAATTTATCCAATTTGCCTTGATTATAGTCAAGCCAGTTCCTTTGTCAATTCTTTTATTCTTTTTTTGGCTATTTGGAAGTGGCACGGACCTCCCACGATGGTTCATAGCCCCCGACTGTGATCACTATCCGCTTGCCCGGAAAATTCCAGGCCAGTGTCTTGCCAGCCAGGGCCAGAACTGTGGCTGGCTGGAACTGGGGAGCTTTGTAGATTCCCGAAGCCAATTGCCTTCCGAAAAGGATATCCGTAGACAAATCCATGTACAGCACATTCTTCCTGAACAAAGCGGCCTGCACATAACTGCCTGGGATTGTCAGTGATTCATGCTTGGCGTTGAGGGATCCCAGGAAGAGTTCATCCAATATTCTGACCGCATCTGACAGGACATCCCCGTAAGCAGGAACAAAACGCAACTCGGAAACAAGCTGCTGGCTGGATTCTTCCATGCCATGGATTCCCGGGAACCACAATGTTGCTGGTCTGGTGTCCTGTTTCAGGATGGAATGGAAGGCTGGCACCGAAGCAACCACCAGAAGCAATATCCAGAAAACCCTGGGGTGGAGGATTTGATCGATTGCTGAACGGACGTTGCTGATCAACCTGGAAATACCTGCATTCACGGTCTGGAAGGCCCCTTCCTGTTTTCGAAGTAATCAACAAATGAAACTATGCCATTATAGATCCCGTCGCCGAGCTTCCGCAAGTACATATCATCTGCCAGAAGCCTCGCTTCCGGCTCATTTGTGATAAAACCCACCTCTACAAGGACGGATGGCATACGGGCATTGCGGACTACGAACCATTCCTCCGCCCGCACACCCCGGCTAGGGGAGCTATCTCCCACAGTAACAACCATTCCATCCAGAATTGATCGAGCCAGAAACAGGCTTTCAGTGGTGTACTCTTCTTCAAGCATGGTGTTCAGGATAGGCAGGACATCCTTGTCTACACCAGCCGCCTTTGTGGCATCGACCACAGTCCTGCGGTAATCCGGGTTGAGGTACCAGACTTCGAATCCCGCGGCGTTCTTGTTGAAAGAAGCATTGGCATGGATCGATATGTAGATGATGGCTTCGTTGACTCCCAGCTTGATGTCATTGGCCATCTCGACCCGCTCATCCAAGGTCGGAAAACTGTCATCCTTCCTGGTGATCATGATGGTCTTTCCAGGCCATCGGGATGACAAACGTTCATACACATCCAGGCCGATATCAAGGACAACATCCTTCTCGTATAGTTTGAGACGATCCTTGGCCGTGCCGAAATCCCCTACCGCTCCCGGATCCTTGCCACCATGCCCGGGGTCTATCAGGATGGCAGCGACGGTGAAGCGGGAAACCCTGTCGTCATCCCGGTCCGCAAACCACCTATGGATGAGCTCATAGGCAGCTACGGGTAGCAACAGCCCATCCGGCCCTTCATATACCGCCGGAGCTTCAAGTGCCAGGCCTGTTCCTACCGCGTACACAGGGTAGCCAAGCTTGAAACGCACCAGATCCT
>MIBM01000292.1 GCA_001830645.1 Spirochaetes bacterium RIFOXYC1_FULL_54_7 | reverse complement strand
AAGCCAAGGCCAGGCATATAGTGCTCATTGGCGATGCCCCGCCCCATCCCATCCCACGGGCCAAGGTTACCCGTACCCTGGTAGAGGGCACGGCCGAATCCCTGGGTGTGACCATAGATGTCATCATTCTGCCGCATTGATCCGGAATCATGTGCCTATGGAGCCGGCTATTGTTCCATCGCTATTGAAGACAATTCAGAGTTTACAAGACCGGGTTGGTCGATATACTATTGAACTTCCGGAGAGTACCAGGATTGATATCGTGAAAAAGGGGTCAGGCGGCATGTTCTTCAGGAAGAAGGTTGGCACCGAAGAGGCTCTTGTCCGGTATATTGGCATTCGATCCTTCCTTGTGGTCATGTTGATCTGCCTTCTCGGCTTTGGCATACTTGGCTCCGTCCAGGTGGATTCCGTACAGCCTGCATCTGATTCGCTGGGAGCGGCGGATCCCGCTGATTTTGTGGTACCGGATCCTCCCGATGGCGTGGCCATCGACCTTGCCTTTGATGAACCCGCTCCTACGGACGATGGCCTGTTCTATACGGTATACCGGGTGGTCAAAGGGGATACCATCTCCCATATAGCCGAGCGCTACGGGGTTACCTCGGATGCCATAATAACCTTCAACGATGTTACCAATGCCAGAGCCATCTCCATCGGCAGGTACCTCAAGATTCCGAACATGAACGGCATACTCTATGAAACACGTAAAAACGATACCCTTGAAAGCATAGCAACGGTGTACAATGTTTCACCCGAACGTACTGCCGAGCTTAATGGCCTTTCCCAGGGATCCATCGAAGCGGGCAGAAGGCTTTTCCTGCCCGATGCCCGCCTGTCCAACATTGCCCTCCGGGAGATAAACGGCGATCTGTTTGCCTGGCCCATCCGTGGCTGGATAACCAGCTGGTATGGCTGGCGCAACGATCCCTTTACAGGCTTGCGCAGTTTCCATACCGGCATCGACATAGGAGCTTCCCAGGGTATATCCATCCGGGCCGCTATGGAAGGTTCCGTGTCGGCAGTGGGTTATTCGGCAGTGTCAGGCAATTATGTCGTTCTGGCCCATCATTCAGGGTACTCGACCATGTATGCCCACCTGTCAAGCATAGCCGTGCGTACCGGGCAGAGGGTTTCTACCTCAACAGTTGTCGGGGCTGTGGGCAGTACTGGATACTCCACCGGGCCACATCTGCATTTTACGGTAAAGAAGTATGGCCGCCTTGTGAATCCCATGACCTTGCTGCGCTGAAACGGTTGACATCCAGCGTCCATTGTTTGACAGCCTGTTTTTTATACGCTACCATGCAGTCACAATGAAGACCCTCTCCGGCCTGTCTGCGTCACCGGGCATAGTCCTGGGACCCGCCTTCGTTTTCCTGGATGACGAAGAACGAACCATACCTCGGTACTCCATAGCAAGCCATGAACTGGATGGTGAATGGGAGCGTTTTACCGTAGCTGTAGGGAAGGCCAAGGATGATGTCCGTGGACTGAGGGACAGGGCCTTGCGTGAGATGGGCGAACAACAAGGCGCCATCTTCGAGGCCCACCTTCTTATGCTTGAAGACCCGGAAGTGCATGAATCCATAGAGGGTTCACTACGTGAAACTTTGCTCAACATCGAATGGGTGGTGCATCAATACGAACAGACCATGATCAAGCGTCTAGAGGACTTAAGCGATCCACTGCTTCAGGAACGGGCTGTCGATGTACACGATATCTCGAGGCGCATCCTGAACCATTTGATGTTCAGGGAACGTTTTTCTCTGGCAGACCTGGACCGTGATGTCGTGCTTGTGGCCCACAACCTGTTGCCATCGGACATGATAGCCATGAACCGGTACAGGGTTAAAGGCATAGTCATGGCGGCTGGTGGCAAAACCAGCCATACAGCGATTCTGGCCCGGGCCTTCGAAATTCCTGCCGTACTCGGCCTGGGACCAATGGTACGATCCATACGGAATGATGATGTCATCATGGTGGATGGCCATACCGGTGAGGTGCTCATAGACCCCGATGAGCACACCAAGGAACGCTACCATCGCCTGCTGAAGATCAAGATCAAGCGCGATATCGATCTTGCCATGTTCGTATCCCTTCCTGCCAGGAGCAAGGATGGCCACACGGTCATCGTCAAGGCCAATATCGAGGTGCCGGAAGAGACGGAGTCGGTTCTGCGCCATGGTGCAGAGGGCATTGGCTTGTTCCGTTCGGAGTTCCTTTTCCTACAACCCGGCAGGGCCCCCAGCGAGCAGGCCCAGTACGAGGCCTACCGCACGGTGCTTGAGGTAATGGGCTCCAAGCCGGTAACCATAAGGACCCTGGATGTGGGTGGCGACAAGGTGGTACCCGACCTGGCACTTGAATCCGAGAAGAATCCGCTCCTGGGCTGGCGGGCAATACGATACTGCCTGGCTGACAAGGAACTGTTCCAGAGCCAGCTCCGGGCCATACTGAGGGCCAGCGTGGTGGGTGATGCCCGCATAATGTTCCCCATGATCTCTGGCGCAGACGAACTGGATGCCGCCCTTGATGCCCTCGAGGAAGCCAAAGTTTCATGTGACAAGCGTGGGCAGCCATACCGCCGTGATATGCCCGTTGGCATCATGATAGAGATACCCAGCGCCGCCATGACCGCCGACATACTGGCCCGCAAGGTTGACTTCTTCTCCATTGGTACCAATGATCTCATCCAGTACACCATCGCGGTGGACCGGGGCAACGAGCGGGTAGCCTATCTGCATGAGCCCTTCCATCCGGCAGTGCTCAGGCTGATAAAACGTGTCATAGACGACGGACATGCCGCTGGCATACCGGTGTCCATGTGCGGCGAAATGGCCAGCGATCTGCATGCCGCGGTAGTACTCCTTGGTCTTGGGCTCGACGAGTTCTCGATGTCCGCGGTCTCTGTTCCTGCGGTAAAGAAGACCATCAGGGCGGTAACCAAGGCTGAAGCGGTAGTCTTGGCCGAAGAGGCCATGAGCCTTGGTACCCATAGGGAGATAGACGCCTTGCTGCATGACCGGCTCAAGAAGGTTATTGCCCTGGGCGACTGAAACCAGACACAACTGAAGGCAGCGACAACCGTACGAGCCTCGCGACCGCGTGACACTAGCACAGTTTTCGGGTATTCTATGCCTCAAATGAACGATATGAACGACCCGGACGCTCTGAGCGCTCCGATCAAACGCTGGCGCAACCTGCCAGTTGTAGCAATAGCCGGCAGGCCAAACGCCGGAAAATCCACCCTGTTCAACAGGCTTCTCAGGTCACGCAAGTCCATCGTAGACCCTACACCCGGGGTCACCCGGGATCCCATCGAGGCCGAATGGCTGCCCTATGATGCCGGGATGCCCGTCCTGCTCGTAGATACCGGTGGGTTGAAACTGGAACGCGACGAGATGGATGAGCAGGTCTCTGCCAAGAGCTGGGATAGGGTAGAGCGGGCAGACCTGGTGCTATTTCTGGTGGACGTGGTCAATGTTACACCCGAGGATGAGGAATTCGCCGCCAGACTGCGGAAATATGCCAACAAGACCATACTGGTGGTAAACAAGGCCGACAGCCCCGAACGGGATCTCAGAGCCTGGAACCATGCATCCTGGGGTTACAAGGACATGGTCTTTGTTTCAGCCGAGCATGGCCGCCACATAGACGAACTGGAAGAACTGGTTATATCCAAGCTGGACTGGTCAAAGGCAGAGCCGTACACCGACGAGCATACCGATATCCGTGTAGCCATCATGGGAAAGCCGAATGTTGGCAAGTCCACCCTGCTGAACCGCCTGCTAGGTCAGGAGCGGTCGATTGTAAGCAACATGCCGGGTACTACCCGGGATGTTGTGGAGGGCCGTTTCGTATGGAAAGGTCGGGAGTTCACTGTCCTGGATACAGCCGGTATGCGCCGCAAGGCCAAGGTCACTGAATCCGTAGAGTACTACTCGGTGAACCGGGCCATAAAGACCCTTGACCGGGCTGACGTGGTCATCCTCATGATAGATGCGGTGGAGGGCCTTTCAGATCAAGACAAGAAAATTGTGCGCTTGGCAACAGACAAGGGCAGGGGCGTCATCTTTGCACTGAACAAATGGGATGCCATGCCGGATATAAAGAACGCCTTCGAGGCCTCCCGGGACCGACTGCAGTTCTTCTTTGGCCAGATGGCCTACGCTCCGGTGCTTCCCTTGTCGGGCCGCGACGGGACAGGTGTGGACAAGGTCCTGAAGACCGCCGTGGAGCTCTTTGACCAGCTGCACAAACGGATTGGCACCAGTGTCCTCAACGATGCGGTTCAGAAGTGGCTGGCCGACTATCCACCTCCAGTTGGATCCAAGACCTTCTTCAAACTGCGTTACGCGGTGCAGACGGGTGTGAATCCTGTATCCTTCACTTTCTTTGCCACCCGACCTGAAGCGGTCAGCGAATCTTATCAATCGTATCTCAGGAACAAGATCCGTTCGGAGCTCGGTTTTACCCAGGTGCCGGTTTCCCTTTCCCTCAAACCGTCACGCAAGCGCTTCGAGGATCTGGACAGGAAGTAGACCATGTCCGGCCCGTATCGTACCGGCGATGTGGAACGGCTTCTCGGGGTAGGTGAGCACGTACTCCGTTATTGGGAGCATGCTCTGCCCATACTGTCGCCGTCACGTAGCCAGTCCGGGCGTCGAGCCTGGACCGATGCTGACCTGGCCCTGCTTCTGAGAGTCCGCCACCTGGTTAGAGACAGGGGCCTGACCCTGGAGGCCACCCTTACTGTCCTGATCGAGGAGAGGACTGGCCTTGGTGTGGACAGCGCTGCCACCCTTGGCGAGGCTCGGGCTGTATTGATACGGGCCTGGTTCGAATCCAGGGCACTTGCGGGCCGCCTTGCCAGCCGTGTAAAGTGAACCTATGTCTACCAATCATATCCGCGCCTTGTGCGACTATATCGATGCATCACCTACGGCCTTCCATGCTGTGGATTCTTCTCAGGCCTTGCTCAAGGCCCATGGTGCTGTACGCCTGTACGAAGGCGACAGCTGGAAACTTGATCAAGGTTCATTGTATTTCGTGGTCAGGGACGATGCTGCCCTGATAGCCTTCCGTACCGGCACCAGTGCTCCAGCGGAGGCCGGCTTTGCCATTGCCGGGGCCCACACCGATGCGCCTGGACTCAGGGCCAGGATTGAAAAATCCGTAGAGTCCAGAGGCATGGAACGGGTGGCGGTAGAAGTTTATGGCGGTCCCATACACAGTTCCTGGCTGGACAGACCACTGTCACTCGCCGGGCGGGTGGTGACCAGGGGTGTGGATGGCGGTTTCAGAGTTGGACTAGTCAATTTTGCGCGGCCTATGGCCCAGATTCCAAACCTTGCCATTCATTTCAACCGGGATATGAACAAGGGAGTCGAGTTCCCTGTGAACACGGCCCTCTTACCCCTGGTCGCTGTCAGAGGTGCATCGAAAACTGTAGTTAAAGATTCCTCTGGGTACAGCTGGGTTCTTGGAGCGTTGGCAGTTGAACTTGGCATACCGGAGTCCGATATCCTGAGTGCCGAGCTTGCTTTCACTGATGCTGCCAGATCCTTTGTATATGGCAATGATAACGAGATCCTGTCGGCTCCAAGGATAGACAACCTGGCTGGCTGCCATGCAATACTGACGGCCTTCTGCGCTGCCAGGCCAGCAGTCCATGGCCAGATGGCTGTTCTCTTTGACAACGAGGAGATAGGATCCGCCACCAGCCGGGGTGCAGCCTCAAGTTTGTTGTCAACCATCATCAGCCGCATCTGCATCGCTTCACGACGTAATGGCACCGGGATGAACGAGGCGATGGGTAGTGGTACCGGAACAGGGACAGGCGGATCTGGCTACAACGAGGCAGAAGACAGCTACCGCGCACTGGCTAAATCCTTCCAGGTCTCTGTAGATGGTGCCCAAGCCTGGCACCCTGCCTATGCGGACAAGTTTGACGAGGACTTTGCGCCTGTGCTGAATGGCGGTCCGGCAGTAAAGGCCAACGCCAACGTGCGCTATGCCACCGAGGCCATAGGGGAGTCCATGTTCAGGTCCTGGTGT
>MIBM01000291.1:6586-8742 GCA_001830645.1 Spirochaetes bacterium RIFOXYC1_FULL_54_7 | reverse complement strand
GGACAGGACATCAGCCCTCCCAGGTACGCTTGATCTACCTTGTGTGCTCGCCATGTTCTCAGACCCCGTTGGGTTCTCCACGCTCTTGCCTATTCCGAGCGCTTCTTGTTGGTTGCTGTTCAGTGAAAAACATCACCACCCAATCCTTATGATAACGAGGCTCAATCACGTTCAACCTTTCGGCTTATGGCTCTCACACTCCTTTGCCTACGCTTAAACCTCACCTCGCGGCTTTGGCTCCAAGGCTAAGTACCGGCTGTTGGCTAGACTTTACCGGACAGGGTGTCTCACCCTGCTATATATCAAACGCCGAACTGGCGCACTCATTTTTCATTCTTCATTTTGGAATCATCTTTGGATAGTTCAATATCCCAATCTGCTTACCTTCCAGAGTCTGGGTAGTTTTCTGGGTAGTCCCCGGGGAACTTTTCTCCGAAGGTATCTCCGAAAGTTCGGAGCAAACGAGGTTTACTTCGGTGCAAGGGTCATGATACCAGGATGAAACCAAGGAACTTATCATTCTGCACCGCTGGTCTTTGTTCAATTGATTCATGCACCTGCCTTCATTACCAGACTCAGGACATCTACTTTGCCATTTTCACTTTTAACCCCGTCGAATTCGACGGGATTGGAATCGGGATAGCGACTGGTCACCACTGTTTCTACCACAGCTTCGCAAGCCGGCACTGACAAGGATGTAATTATCCCCGGTTTTCATCATCCTGTGGAAACACTTCCCAATGGCCACCCTTGTCTGGGCCTACACGTTTCAGTAGCCCTATGTCCTGTAAGCGTTTCAGGTTGTATTTGATTCCATCAGCAGTAATGTCAGCAATATGCTGGGCCATTTCCTGACGACTGGCTTCGGGATTCAACTTGAGATAGTTCAATAATTCAGTTTGCTTGCCCGACAGCGTCTGGGTAGTTTTCTGGGTAGTCCTCTGGGTAGTTTCCTGGGTAGTTTCCTGGGAACTTTTACTGAATCCGCCAGTTTTCTCCGACGCTTTCTCCGGCAAACCACTTCTCTGGGTAGTCTCTTCCGGAACTGCCTGCATGCGCGTGAATGTTACGGTAAAAAAGGCATCATCAAAAGAAAAATCAACCGAAGTCCTGGCATTTCCCTCAACTGCCTGTTTGATGCGGTTGATTCCTGTTCCAACCTTCTCTATGAAATGGACTCGGTGCAACAATGCCGCGATGGTCTGGTTCCTGGCTACGCTTTTCTTGCCGAAATCCTGTGGCCTTAAGCCTCCTGGCAAACCACCCGGGTTTGAGATTATTACCCTGTCATCAAACACCTCGATCATTACATTCGCAGTTTTGTTGAAATAATCGCGATGACATACTGCATTGATGATTGTCTCCCTGAGGGCTACCTCGGGAATTTCCGGCACATTTTCCCTGCGCAGGGTTTTTATGACGTATTCAAGGTTGGTATGCCGCTGTACAAAAGCTACTGCATTGTTGATGTTTTCAAGGATATTTCCCTTGAAATCTTTCTTGTCAAGGATATGTACCTTTTCGATTCCCTTGAAAAGTACACATACCACAATGGCATTCTCGAGAATGAAATCGATGTCTTTGGCAAAGAACAGCACACCGGCATTGGTAAGCCTGCTGTCCTCGGTCAGGCAGTTGAGGTTTCTCAGAATCTCCTGCTTGTCCAGGCTCTTGCTGATGCCCGCCAGATTCATAAAATCATTGAATGCGCGATCGTCAAAGTCAGTGTCAAAAACAGCCTTGCGGTTGCACAATTCATCAAACCGTATCCTGCCTTCTTTCTGAAAGAATTCAACAATCTCGTTACGGCTGAGTTTCTGGCTGTTTGCTCCATTGCGTAGATAGAATCCCTTGGGACAGGCGTAGGGTTTGTCGTTGCCTTCTGGAACGGTGACAACAAACAAAGAACCAACAACCTCAACAGGAATATCAAGATTGGGTTGCAAGGACCGCAAGGTATCCTGGATTAGGGAACGGCTCCTGTTATCTGTCGGGCAGCCTTTTATCGTCCCGTCATCCGTAATACCAACAATGATCCTGCCGCCACTGGAATTGGCAAAAGCACAGACCTCCTCAAGAAAACTTTTGTCCACGGTTTCCTTCAGTTCCAGGTGGTAACCTTCACCGGTTGCAATCAAATCATGAAGTTCTTTGTC
>MIBM01000291.1:6315-6526 GCA_001830645.1 Spirochaetes bacterium RIFOXYC1_FULL_54_7 | reverse complement strand
CGAAGAGCTGCCACATCCGGCCGCGTCCACCGTTGGCGTCAAAGGGAGTGTAATCCAGGTCTTCCAGGTCCACGTGCACCGAGGTGGCTATCTGGTCCTTCAGCTGGTACAGCCATTCCATCTGTTCCTTGGTAAACTTGGGCACGTTGCCCTGCTGCCTGCGGAACAGCCAGGCCTTGAAGTTGGCATCCACGGTTCTGTCGTAGGGGGT
>MIBM01000291.1:2649-6214 GCA_001830645.1 Spirochaetes bacterium RIFOXYC1_FULL_54_7 | reverse complement strand
TATGGCTGGCCATAGAATATCTGCAGGGCGATAATTTCATCCCGGCGGGTGGCAATCCATTCCGCGAAGGAGGCCACCGCCTCCCGTGCCTTATCCATGTTGTCCACATCCCAGCCGACTTTTGTAAGCTCATCGGGATTCAAAAGGTCTATCTTCTGATCGTGGGCCTTGCGCACATTCTCCAGGTACTCGTTTACTTCACCGCCCAGGACCCGGGCCGGCCTGTTCCGCAGTTCGGCTTCCCGCTCTGCCAGCCGCGTAGCCAGCGCAGGTGCAGCCACTCCCGGCAGCTCATGCTCAACCTGGCTGCGCAGCTCTTCCAGGGTATCGGGGTTGTAGGCATTCAGCAGGTCCTTCACCACCTGAGACAGCTTTACGCCGCCGGTTTTATCCTCGAACTGTGACCGCTCCTTGTCGCCCAGCTGTTTGTCCAGCCGGGTAAGACGGTTGGCCAGGCTGGTGTACAGTTCCTCGTCCCGGGCACCAACGGCAATAGCACCAAGAAGATCTTTCAGGGGCACCCCCGGTTTCTTCTCCAGAGGGCGGCTGTCTGTTTTAAGGCTCCTTGTTACCCCGATGGCGTCCACAATCACGAAGTGGTCCTTGGTTGTCCGCGCCGAGGGTGAGACCTTTCTAAGGTCGTCCAGATTGATGACCCTGGTACCCCGGCCCTTCATCTGCTCGAAGTAGTTGCGGCTTTTTACATCCCGCATGAATAAGAGGCATTCCAGGGGCTTCACATCCGTGCCGGTGGCAA
Organism: Spirochaetes bacterium RIFOXYC1_FULL_54_7; assembly: GCA_001830645.1. Lineage (GTDB taxonomy): Bacteria > Spirochaetota > Spirochaetia > Treponematales > UBA12059 > MIBM01. The sequence goes on along the minus strand of MIBM01000291.1, from coordinate 5,457 downwards.
TCATGTCCACGGTCACCGCGATGCGCGGCTGGTAGTCATTGCGGAAGGAGGCCAGCACCGACTTGGGGTCGTCTTCCTTATAGGTGATCTTCTTGCAGAAGCGGTTTTCTTCGCCGAATTCCTCGCGGATGATCTGGATGATATCGTCGGCATGGCTGTCGGTCTTGGCAAACACCAGGGTCTTCAGCACTTCCAGCGCGCCATCCCCATCCAGGCGGTCCGGGAACATTTCAGGCAGGTGTTCCCTGAAGGTCCGTATGACCAGGCGTATCTGGTTGGGGTTTACGATGTCCCGGTCCAGCTGGCTGGCTGAGTAGGCCTCGTCCTCGTCCTGCAGCTCCAGGCGCTTCCTGCGGGACAACCGTTCCCGGTGCTCTATATAAGCACCCTGCCAGAGCGTTGCCCCTTGCCGGCTCACCTTGGTTTCGATGAGGTACACGTCGTAGCCGACATTCACACCGTCTGCCACGGCCATCTCGTGGGAATACTCGGAGACTATGTTCTGCTGGAAGTAGGCAAAGGTGCGCGCATCCGGCGTGGTGGTCAGTCCCACCTGAAAGGCGTTGAAGTAATCCAGCACCTGCATCCACAGGTTGTAGATGCTGCGGTGACACTCGTCTATCACAATGAAGTCAAAGTACTCCGGCGGCAGTTTTGAGCTGTACTCGATGGGCGGCACTTCCCGGGGCTGCCAGAGCTCGTTGGGGTTTGTCTCTTCCGCGCTGTCTTCCAGTTCCTGACCCTTGAGCACCGCGTACAGCCGCTGGATGGTGCTTATGTACACCTGGTTGTCGTCGGGTATGTACCTGGATATAAGCCGGTGCACGCCGTACAGCTCGGTGAACATCCTGTTGTCGTCATTGGGCAGATAGGACATGAACTCCTGCTCCGCCTGTTCGCCCAGGTTCTTGGTATCCACCAGAAAGAGGATACGCCGTGCGTTGGTGTATTTCAGCAGGCGGTACACCGCGGTGATGGCCGTAAAGGTCTTGCCCGAACCGGTGGCCATCTGTATCAAAGCCCGCGGTCTGTTGGCCTTGAAGGATATTTCAAGCTGGTTGATGGCGATGATCTGGCACTCCCGCAGACCAGCGGTAGGCAAATGCCCCAAACCTTGCAGCGAAGCCCGCAGGGAATCAGGCTTTTTCAGCCAGTCCCGCATCGTCTCGGGCCGGTGGAAGGAGAAAACAACCCGGGCCCGGGGTTTTGGGTCCCTGAAATCCGTAAGCCTGGTCAATCCACCGGTGCTTACATACACAAAGGGCAGTTTTTCATTGTCCAGGTACTTGAGCCTGGCCCCGGCATACCCCTCTGCCTGGTCTTCGTGCACAGACAGGGACTCCGCCTCTTCTTCCCGCTTGGCCTCGATGACCCCCACCGGTTTGCCATCCACAAACAGCACATAATCCGCAGGCCCCACATCTGTCCGGTATTCCCTCACCGCCACCCCAGGCGCGGCATGCAGGTTGATCCGGGCTGCATCCTGTACAACCCAGCCACAGGCAGAGAGTTGGTCATCAATAACGTCGCGCGCAAGCTGCTCGGGATTTTTATTCATTCTTCTACTCCGGATCAAATTTTTTACAATCAATTATTGGTATGAACTTGTAATGCTTGTCATTGGCAGTTACCAGTACTTCGCTGTTCTGGACTGCTGTTGCCGCTATCAATCCATCAGAGAGGGTCATGGAATGGCTTAAGGCATATTCCTGGACATAGAACATCGCCCGTGAAGAGGTTTCTTTGTCTGTCTGGATGATATTTACACCCCAGCGCTGGAAGGTCTTCTGGAAGACCCTCAGTTCGTTCTTGTCTTTCATACCCTGCACCAGTTCCATATAGGTCACCACAGAAACCGAAAACGGGATGTTCTTTTCTACAAATTCTCTGGCCTTTTCGTTTCCCCGCAGATACCAGATCAGGACATCTGTATCCAGTATCAAAATGCCCTGCCTTTCCTCGCTTCCCGTACCAGCTCCCCAACGGGAAGATCACTCTCATGGTCCTTCCATAGACCAAACATGGAATCTCCTTCGGTATCCTCCTCGTTCCTGAAGGGAACAATCCTGGCCAGAGGTTTACCCCGGTAAGTTACCGTTACTTCCTGCCCGATGGATACCTGGTCCAGGATTTTACCAGGCTGGATCCTCAGTTCTTTGGTGGTTACTTCCATACTAATACCTCCACTAGTGCACACTTTCAAGTATACACTAAAATCATGATTCCAGCCAGATTGAATTGCACCCCATCAACATATGACACCACATTGCGCACAAAGCCATGGATAAGGTTATACTGTCACCATGCAGCTGCGGTACCCCTACTGACCCGCTGCAAAATAAAAAGATCAACCCTGTAAGGATCCCGGAAGGACCATGGAAGACCAGCTGGACTACCACGAAATAAAATATAGGCTCGAAACCAACGGGGTGTTCCGCATCCTGCGCAAGGACAGCGCCGCCTTCATGCTCGGTTTCCTCCATGACCAGTTCAAGCGCCGCCACCAGGTGGACATAGGCCAGAGCCAGCTGTGCGACGAGCTGTCGGCCTATACCGATTTCATCCGCCTGGCCGAGGGCGGCGAGGATCCAAAACGCGAACCGGCCTCCTACCTGGACGAATGGGCCAATGACGGCTTCCTGCGCAAGTTCTACCCCCCGGGGTCGGTGGAGGCCTGCTACGACCTTACCCCGGACAGCGAACGCGCCCTGGAATGGCTGAACGAACTGGCCCGGCGTAGCTTTGTGGGCACCGAATCCCGGCTGCTGGCCCTCTTCGAGGCCCTGAAGGACCTTGCCTTCGGGGCCG
>MIBM01000291.1:1926-2490 GCA_001830645.1 Spirochaetes bacterium RIFOXYC1_FULL_54_7 | reverse complement strand
CCGACTTCAAGCAGATAGAACAGAACTTCCGCGACCTGGACAGGGAAACCAAAGAGCGCGTCATCTCCTCCGAGGGAGCAAGGGGGCAGGTACTCAAGGAAGTCTTCGAGCACCGGGACGCCATAGTAAGCAGCGACCAGGGCAAGAGCTTCCAGGCCTTCTGGGGCTTTCTTATGTCCATAGAAACCCGGGAAGAACTGGGAGACCTTATCCACCGCATCACCGAACTGGAGGTTGTGCGAAAGGCCAACAGGGCCTTTCCCCTGGACAGCCTGGATCAGCGCCTGGTGGCAGCCGGCGCCAGGGTGCAGAACATGACTCACCGCCTCAATGGCGAACTGCGGCGTTTCCTGGATGAACGGGCCCAGAGCGAGGGCAAGCGTGTCGGCGAGCTTATCGTGGCCTTCAAGCGGCTGGCCCTGGAACAGCGGGAAGATCCACCCCTGCAGCGCAACTTCATGACCATCGAGGGCGATCCCGAACTGACCCTGGTGATGGATCGCCCCCTGTATGAGCCCGAGCAGCCGGTAATCATAACCCAGAAGCCTTTGAGTGCCGGGGAGC
>MIBM01000291.1:209-1906 GCA_001830645.1 Spirochaetes bacterium RIFOXYC1_FULL_54_7 | reverse complement strand
CTGTTCGACCTTGACCGCATAGACCTGTCCGCCCTGGCCGGCAATATCCGCAACTGCATCCTGGATTCAGGCCAGGCCAGCCTGGCCGAGGTCGCAGCGCGTTTTCCCGTCAGCCAGGGAGCCGCCGAGCTGCTGGGCTACCTGGACCTGGCCGCTACCGCCCAGGCAGGCATGGACACAGGCCTGGGCGCACACCATGAGATGGCGGATTCAGGAGAAAGGGCCCTACTGCAGGCCCGGAACGAACGCCGCCGCACCCGCTTCACCGCCGATATACCCAATCCCGTCTTCCTTCCGGAGCTGGAGCCATGACCACCTTCCCCTACGCACCGTCTTTGGTAAAATTGCTCAAAGGTCCGGTCTACGCCGATGCCGGTCTGGCCTGGGACCTCATACTGCGGCACCGCAGCAGCGTGGACGACTACTTCAGCCAGCTCGGTCTGGAACTGGTCCTGGCAGAGCATGACGGCCTGGCCTTCCTGCGCCGGCGTCGTCAGGAAGACGAACCGGAAGCCCCGGACGAGAAACTGCCGGAGCTCGTGGCCAGACGTGAACTGCCCTACACCGCCTCCCTGCTCTGCGTCCTCTTGCTGGAGGAGCTGTACCGCTTTGAAAAAGACAGTACCGGTGAATCCCGCTTGGTACTGGACAAAGCTCGCATCCGGGAGCTGATATTGCCCTACCTGCCCAAAAAAACCAACGAGGCCAAACAAGCCGACTCTTTGGATGCCCAGATAAACAAACTGATCGGCTACGGCTTCCTGCGCCCCCTGACCACGGGGAAGGGTAGTCTGGGCAGCGGCCAGGGCAACATGGTCACAGACAAGGACGAACTGGAAGTAACCAAGCTGCTCAAGTACAAGATCAGCGCTGATTTGCTTACGGAAGCGCTCGAAAGGCTCAAGGCCCATGCAGGAACAGGCACCGGCACAGGCTCAGGAGACAGCGATGAATGAACTAGACCTGGCGGAAGGCCGCTCCGGCTTCAGGCTGGACGCCATGGAACTGTACAACTGGGGAACCTTCGGCCAGAGCGTGTGGACCTTCCCCTTCGGTGGCGAGAATTCCCTGGTCACCGGAGACATAGGCTCGGGCAAGTCAACTTGGGTGGATGCCCTGTCCACCCTCCTGGTGCCTCCCCAGCGCATCACCTACAACAAGGCCGCAGGAGCCGAACGCCGGGAGCGCACCGACCGTAGCTATGTACTGGGCGAGTACCGCAGTTCCCGGGATGAAGGCGCCGCCTATTCCAGGCCCATCTACCTCCGTGACGAAGGGTGCTACTCCCTCCTGCTGGCAGTGTTCACCGACGCCAAAGCCTCGCGCCTGCTGACCCTTGCCCAACTGCGCTGGCTCAAGGCCGGAGAAATCCAGCGCATCTACGTTGCTTCCGGCCGTAGGCTTTCCATACTGGAAGATTTCAAGGATTTCGATGGCGATGGACCAGCCCTGAAGAAGCGCCTACGGCAGAGCCCTTCCATCGAGGTCTTCGACAGCTTCTCCGACTATTCGTCATCCTTCCGCAGCTCCATGGGCATAACCGAGAAAGCCCTGGACCTCTTCAACCAGACCGTGTCGATGAAGACTATAGGAGACCTGGACAGCTTTATCCGGGATCATATGCTGCAGCCCAGTTCGGCAGCGGGCAAAATAGAAGACCTGCTGAACAACTTTGACAATCTGCGGGCCGCCCACGA
>MIBM01000291.1:0-147 GCA_001830645.1 Spirochaetes bacterium RIFOXYC1_FULL_54_7 | reverse complement strand
AACACCTGTCCCTGGTGGAAGCCAGGGAAGAGCTGGAAGCCATGGCAAGCTCCCTGCCCTTCTACATACTGGCACGTTCGGTTCCCCTCCTTCAGCGGGAACTGGCCCTGCTCAGCAAGGACCTTGATACCACCCAGGCAGCCATAG
>MIBM01000290.1 GCA_001830645.1 Spirochaetes bacterium RIFOXYC1_FULL_54_7 | reverse complement strand
CCCGGACATGCGCCCGAAGGCCGCCCGGAAGAGGCTTACCAGGCGCTTGCCCGCACCCGTCCCGGCCAGCATGAAGCCAGTCAGGGTGAACAGGGGCACTGCAGCTATCTGGGGGCTGCCAAGCAGACCGTAGGCCTCGGTCACTGCCAGTTCCATTAAAGAGCCGTCGGCCACGAACAAGACAGAGGCCAAGCCCAGGAACATGCCGAACATGGGCATGCCCATGAAGACTGCCACCACAAAGAGCAGGGCAAAGCCACCGGACAGAAGTGAGAATACCGGCATGGTCGACGCGGACAGCCAATCCAGGGCGGGCAGGAAGAGGCCGAAGGAGAAGGCAATATTGGATACGCTGGAACCGGCCAGGAAGGTGCCGGCCAGCACGCCTAGAAGGCTCACAGCCAGAGGTATTCCGCGCAGGCGGCGCAGATCCAGTACCATCATACAGGCAAAACCGGCCGGCATGGACAGGGCCAGCAACCAGAAGGGCACAAAACCCGCCTTGTCGCCTGGAGCAAAACCAAGCAGGGCAAAGGACAGGGTGGCCCAGACCATTGCTGCTTCCACCATCACCAGGGAGAAGGACACCACAGTGGACCTGATGCGGTGCCTGGGTTCCACACTGTGATGAGGCGTCTTGGTAAGCGAAAGATGGTCACCGTCAAAGGAGGCCAGGATCGAACCTATGAAGGCAAGCACAATGACAGACTGCACCGCGAGGGCTAGACCGCCGGGTATCCCGTAACGGAACAGACGCAAGGAGAAGAAGTTCATGAACGGCAGCAGGACCGCACTGGCCGCAAAGGCGTAGCCTGCGGCGTGCATGGCCGCCCGTGCCTTACTCCGAGCCGGCCCATCGGTCTTGCGACCGTCGGGCTTGAAGGGCTGTGCTGCCACCTCTTCCGGGGGCATCAGGGAGTGCTCCTGGCTCTGACTACCCTGTCAACCGCGTCCACGACATCCTTGGAGAACATGGCAGCAACAAAACGATCACGGTTGGAGACAAAACTTTCGTACCAGGCATCCTTGTCGGCTTCGGTAGTCTTCACGACGATCATTCCATCCGCAGACATGGCACGTATTGCCGCCTCCTCCAGCCTGTCTATCTCCCGGGCCATGTCGGCAGAGAGCTTGTCGGCAGCATCCACAAGCAAGGGCCTTGTGGCAGCCGGGATACGCTCACAGCTGCGGGTGTTCATGATGATGGCACCTATGAAGGGTGAAACCTTGAAATCCGTCATGTACGGGATGTAGGTCTTCAGGAAGGACCACTGGGCCTGTACCAAGGCAGGGCTATATAATACCGCGTCTATGGCTCCTGTGGCTATCTGACCCACGAAACCCTGACCATCCACTTGTACAGGGATGGCTCCGACTGTCTGCAGCATGCGGCTGATCTTGGTATCTCCGGTCATGACCGCCACTTTAAGGCCCACAAGATCGGCAGGATTGGCAACAGAACGCCGGGAAAACATGCGAACCCACCCGGAATAAGAATAGGCAACAAGCGAATAGCCCTTGTCTGCCAATCCTGCCCTGAACGATGGATCGAGTTCCTTCAGTACCGACCGGAGCTCGGCCTCGTCGCGGACAAGGGACGGAATGCTGAGGGCCAGTATATCATCGTAGACAAGAGCCAAACCGGTGCTGGCAAACACGCCGATGTCCAGGCCAAAGCGCATCTTCTGGATTATCTGGGCATCGCTGCCCTGGGTCCCGGCGTATACGGTCAAGTTGATCTTGCCGCCGGATACGCGTTTCCATTCGGCAGCCATCCGCTCCAGACTCTGCCCCCAAGGGCTGTTGCGCGGTGCATCCATAGCCATCTTCAGATTCAGCGCTTGCCCAGATGCGACGGATGCGGCAAGGAATATCAGTACCAGCAGGACGATGGTTCGAAGCTTCATGTCAATAGTCTCCCATTTCAGTCTCGTCAAGGATGAGGAACAGCCGGTCAGCCGATGCAAGCAGGCGCCTGGCGTTGGCTTGGGCTATCACGTTGGCCAGACGGCTGTCCGGGTCAAGATCAATATCGATGGCCAGGGCGGTTCCAAGGACCGTCTTGAAGGCTTCGTAGTCCTGCAGCTGGACAGCAACCGACGATGCATACGACACATGTGGTGAAGCCCGAAGGCCACCCGAAGCCGTCAGGGCTTTTTTGTAAGCTTCTTCCGCTCGATCCAGACCCCCACCCATTTCGGCAGGCAAGGCCGGTGCCAGGGCTATCATCAATTCATGGAGGGAACCCTTGTCCCAGTCAGGGTCCAGTTCAAAAGCCCGGTCCAGGATGGCTATGGCTGAGGCCAGGTAGCGCGACACCTGGGGATCAAAAGGATCCAGGGAGAAGGCACCAAACACCGAAGCGCTGGTCCAGTACATCAGGGGTACATCTTTTGGCTTCAGCCTGGAAAGTCCCTCACGGTCTCCTGCCAGCAAGGATGCCAGAAGGCCGTCCACCCGCAACTCCAGGGCAGCAGAGGATCGACGGAAGCCGCGGATGAACAAGGCCTTGGCCCGTGCATCCGCTGCCAGTCTACCGTCAAAATCATCATCGGGAACCCCCGCAGCATCGGCGCTTACAAAACCCGCCGCATACATGACGGCCATGGAAGCCGCAGTAGCTGCCAGTTCGGGGTCACGCAACTTGCCGTCTGCCAGGATCTCGCTGGCCTTGAGCAATATGGGCATGGAATCACCGACCAGGGCAGCATCCTCTTCCTGCATGAAAGACGAGGATACACGTACGCCCAGGGTGTTGAACGAACAGGAGGCAAGAAGGGCAACCAAGGCTGCCAAAAAAGGTAATCGTATTTTACTCATAGCCCAATAATTGAACATCTTTGGAACTCCTGTCAATCGAACCTTTCGTCTGGAGTGGAATCAAGGGCTGAAACGGCAAGCGTTTCATTGATTCTGGATCCATCCAAAATCATTGAGACACTATACTTCATGACCGGGCAAAAGACAGTAGCCTGGTCAGTAGAGTCACATAAGCCAGCGCAACCAGGACATACAGGCTCAGGGGCACTATGAAACGCCGTATAGTGGCAGCAAGGCCTGTCCTGAAATGCTCGGCAGTCACGACCATGCACACATGCAGGGGCGAGAGCATCATGCCAGCCCAACCGAAGGTCCCCGCCAGCACCACAGCTGCCTCACGGGGTAGGTCCCCCTGGCCGGAAAGAGGGAAAAGACCCAGGAGGATCGGATATGACAGACCGACGTAGCCGAAGCCTATGCCTGTCGCCAAACCAGCCATGAAAGGCAGGATCATGACAACAAGTATCGGGGATACGCCCATAGCTGCAAGTTCTGCCGCACTGGCCGCTGCCACATTGCCTGCGCTCAGGAGCGCCGAAAATATACGTATTCCTACCAGCACTCCCGCAAGCTTCAAGGTACCCATATTCAGGGTCCCCCGGAAACATCCCGGCTGGTCAGAATGAAGATCCACATAAACGCTTCCTGCCACGAGACCCAGGATTACAGGGCCATAGCGGCCGATCAGGGCTGCTGTCACGGGAGACAGGCCCATACCTGGTGCCAGGGCACGCCACAGGGCATCCATGGCAAGGAAAATTCCTATCACCATGACCAGGGGCGCAAAGCCACTCAAGGCCGAAGAAAGACGCGATCCGGCAGATGCAGGCTTCCCGGCTGCTCCCCGGACCCCATTTGATGATTCCCCAGGCCTGGCCTCGGCAATTCCAGGTGGCACCGCCACTTTCCCGGCCTTGCCGAATACAAATACCATTCCCATCACAATGAGGACAGGTACGGCATACAGGTTTATCAGCACCAGCCTCTGGGTAGAGATTCCCGTCAAAGAGGAGGTAAGGATGAAGGAGGGATACAAGGGCCAGGCCAGTTCCAGAACATGCCTGAACCAGTAATTGGCAGCCGAAAGTCTGGTGTTGTCATAGCTTCGATCCGCATCCAGGGCATCTACCAGAGGAGCGGACAAGGCGGCTCCACCCGGCATGGGTAGGGTGCCGAAAAGGATAGGTGTCAGCACGATGGATGCTTTTTTAGTAGGTGCGATGGTCAGGACGGCAGAAGAAAACCTGGCCAGGGCTCCAGAGTTCTTCAGTCCCCCCGCAAAGACCATGATGAAGGTCACCAGGACCAGAAGCAGCAAGGTGTCGGGATTGGCCAGTTCTGTCCCTATGGCGCCGATTGTGACAACCGGACCAAGCCCCCGCCACAAGGCAAAAACAACGCCGCCGATGCTGGCGGCAAGGCCTAGATGCACCTTCTTCGCCGTGGCAGCCACGACCAGGGCAAAAATGATCAGTACTTGTACCAAAACAGGGATATCCGGCATGCAGTGAAACCTTTCAGGAAAGCGATGGATGGACTGGTTCAGCACAGCGGCCAAGCCCAGGTTATGATTGCTGCACCTCATCGGCAAGCGGTACAGGATATCAAGAACTGCATGCTTTATGAAAGGCTGGCAGGATGAAAACCAAACTTTACCTGCCACTTCACATTGGCGAGTATTAAACCGATATTTACAATAGGATAAAACAGGTTTCATGCATTCCAGATCGGAGCCAGAGATGAGCAGGGCTGGGAAGCCATGTGCATTTACCAGAAAATCATCGTCACAGTCGGCAAGCAATCTGGTTCTCCTGGTAACAGTGCTGATACCCGCCATCATTTCCACAATCATATCCGCCTCGTGCACGGTAAAAGAGCCGCCGGTGGCGCCTGAGACCCAGCGTATCAGCTTCCTTCACTATTTCTCAGGTTCCTTGAGCGGCGGCATAAATGAACTGGTAAAAATCTTCAATGAGGTAGACCCGCTTCTCCAACTGGCTGCTACACCGCTTGACCACGAATCCTTCAAAGCCGTCATCATAGACAGCCTTGCCGGAGGCAACCCGCCGGACATCTATTCATACTGGGCCGGAGCCAAGACCCATGAGATCATAGAGGATCTCGAGCCGATAGACGATCTATGGAAATCTGCGGGTCTGGATGACTACTTTCCACGGTCCCTGGCAGAGTCCGCCAGCATCTACAATGAAAAACACTACCTGCTGCCCATCACCCAGCATCTGGTAGGATTCTTCTACAACAAGAAGGCCTTCGAAACCGCTGATATAGAGCCCCCAGGGGATTGGCCAGCCTTCATCGTAGCCTGCGAAACCTTGAAGAAAGCCGGCTACATCCCCATAGCCCTCGGTTCCCGGGACAAATGGCCTGCCCAGTTCTGGTTTGATTATCTGCTGTCCCGCACTGCTGGCCCCATGTACAGACAGGACTTGATGGAAGGTAAAGCCTCGTGGACTGATCCGGAAGTAGAAACCGCCTTTGCCCACTGGGCAGAAATCATAGCTGCGGGCTACTTCAATCCCAAGCCCAACGAGGCGGCCTGGGACAGCGATGCAGGCATGATGGTAGCCAGGGGAGAAGCTGCCATGACCCTGATGGGCACCTGGATAATGGGGGCTTGGAACAGCCTGGCACCGGACTGGGAAGCCGGCGGTGATTACGGCTTCTTTCCCTTCCCCATACTGGACCCAGATATACCCGATTGTGCGGTTGGCCCAGTAGACGGCCTGGTCATACCCCGACTGGCCAGGAACATTCCAGGGGCTAAAAAAGTACTTGAATACCTGGCCGGAAAGGCTCCCCAGACACTGATGGCCAAAGGCTCAGGCGCCATTGCACCTAATGCAAGCGTCCCGACATCGACCTATGAAGGGCTCGGAGAAGTAATACTGGCCATTGTACACGGTGCCGACCACTGGGCCTTCAACTATGATCTTGCCACCCCTCCTGCCTTCTCTGAAATTGGCTTGTCCCTGTTCGTGGACTTCCTCGAGTTCCCGGCATATCATCCCCAACTGCTCGAAAAAACCCAGGAACGCATGATACGTGCGGCAGAGAGCCCCGTGCCGTGAATAGCGGCACAAACGCGGGAAAACCAGATTCCAGAGCTGACAGACCAACCCGACAGGGGGTATCCCTAACCGTACGATCCATGCTGGCCGCTGCGTTGCTATTGTTCATAGTCAACGACACCATACTCATAGGTTTCCTGTCCGTCTCCCTGAAAACCTATGCAGTGGTGAACCAGGCAAGGAACATAATTGGAAAGATACAAGCCCTTGAAACAAACGAACTACATTTCCGGATA
>MIBM01000289.1:11652-12004 GCA_001830645.1 Spirochaetes bacterium RIFOXYC1_FULL_54_7 | reverse complement strand
GGTGGCAGTTTATCACCGGAATCACTGGCAGTTTTGGACCGGAATATGCAGGAGAGTGACACCCTGCCTGCAAGCGCTTAACTTAATAAATCCTTCACACTAATTATTTTACTACCTTTGCTTGCATAATAACGCAGCATTTCGTCAATCTTCTTTTTATCATAACTGGTAATGCAATCCGACAGGACGGTAACGCCATACTCTGCTTGGCGCATGTTGAAACAGGTTGATTTGACACAGGCAACAGCATCTGCTCCTGCCAGGTAGAAATCTTGTATTTCATTAGTGCGGATGAAGTCCGCAAATTCCTCACTGCTCAATGCGTTTCCTTTGTATTTGGTAAAAACATTTT
>MIBM01000289.1:8248-11596 GCA_001830645.1 Spirochaetes bacterium RIFOXYC1_FULL_54_7 | reverse complement strand
GTCCTTGTGCCGTCCGACAGATTTTCATGCCGGATATAAATGACATGAACAGCATTCCTTACCGCCCAATCAATGGCTTTATTGATATTGCCGATGACATCCTTGTAGTTCTTTGTTATGTCATTCTGGATATCGATTACAACCAAGGCTTTATTCTGCATTGTGCTTCCTCCTGATAGGTAGATCTGATGGTTTCTCAATTATCGGCAATCGCCTGCATGGCTTCTGCACTTATTTAATTTGAGCCTTGTACTGCATTACTGATTCAAGGTCTTTGAAGACTGTTTCATCTCTTACTTCAAACATGCAGGGCTTTGATTTTCCCACATTGTTTGCGGCACGTACCGAGTTTTTTGTTTCCAGGCTCAGTGGTAAATCAAGCAGACTGCCCACATGCTTTTCCGGGATATATATCGTTGCCTTCATGTAGCCTTTCCAGGCTGACATCCATACTATTGTCTTTGTCTTCTTCTGAACCTTGCAGAGCCATGCCTTGCCATCTCTATAGTATCGCCATTCAAATTGCATAGAGTTTTTATCAAACAAACTCAAGAGACTTTTATACGCTTTGAATGAATCGCCTAATACCTTCTCAAGTACGGTATCATCCGGGAAGACTTTGTCATCTGTCAATTCCACCGTATTAATCTGTTCCATCCATGATCCTTTCAAAACCGGTATACGGAAGAAGGCAGGTTATATCATACGTGATCAAATCGTGTGACACCAGAGGCAGTTTACTCATTATGAAACCAACATCCTCGATACAGTCACACTCGAGAATGAGTACGGCATCTTTCTTCTCGGTAAACCATATATTCCGTACTACTCCTTTACAGAACAGTGACAAAACATGCTCTGCCTCTGATCTCAATAGCTCGGAATGATTACTCCAGTTGACTTCACCATTATCTTTCGTAATTACTAAATACTGCATATATGGCTCCAAAGATAGCTGCGGTAGCAGTGTCACTACAATGCCATTGCACACGGATTGTCGACAACAGCGCCATGACAATGGCGCCTTTGCCTTCTACCGCTTGTCAATCTTTTCCTCTGTTGTATGCCATGTTCATGTAGATATTCCCGCTTCTCAACTCTTCCACCATCTGCGCGATCCTCTTGTTGGCCGTTTCCACGCGTTTGGCGCCTGCAATCCACTGTATATAATCATTCCGCTGATAAAAGGGCCTGGCTTCATAGGCTGCCAGGACGTCTTCCTGTATCAGCACATTCCTTAGATTGGTAGGCAAGGTCAGCACTGACTTCTTTCTGATTACCTTATTACCCGTTTGACTTCTTCGTATTTGTCTTTCTGGATAAATGAAGATCTTCCTGGAGTATTGATATTGAATACTTCCAACTTTTCTACTTTGCCAGGCATGTCTACTTCCCCCAATAACTCCTGTTGATTATACACCTTAGCAGCCAGTTTTTCAAAAATTGACGAACCCCCGAAAGGACTGTAGGGTTCGCTCTTTCATTACCGACCTGAAGAGGCAAGTCCTGGAGGCTTATTCTCTTGAGGCATTTGACAATACTGCCTCCATCCATGTCATTCCTGGTTATCTTTTTCGTTTCCATGCTTGAAGTTTCCAGTAATTTTGGCAAGGAATAACTGAAGCTCATAGGGATTATCCATGGCTATGACGCGAACCAGCTTGTTGTACTCTTTACCAGTTATGATGGTCACAACTTTTTGTTTGTAGGATATTTGAGCCTTTTTATCTTTCAGCAGTTTATAGGCAAACGGCTTTTCATCAAACAGGATGTTTCTTCTATCTTCCATACCTTGGCTCCTATGCACAGCTTCTTGAGGGAAACAATTGCTATGCGACCAGACGCCATACATGGCTTCTGCCCCCTCCAGCATTGTTATTTATTATTCAATTATCACTTTGATCTTATCAATCACTTCCTGTAACAAAGCCTGATCCAGTTTCTCGATGAACTCAGTTTCCCGTACTTTCCAGTCCAGACTCTTGACCTGATCACTCAGGACACAGCCCTGTATCTTTTTGCCGGTGATCTTGACTTCGAAGGGGTAAGCTTTCTCTTTGCTTGTAATGGGACAGAAAATTCCCAGGCCAATCCTGGCGTTATAGGCTTTATGGGAGAGCACAAGAGCAAGTCTTCTGCCTCTTTGTTCGTGTCCTGATTGCGGATTGAAATTGAGCCAGACAAGATCACCTCTATCGGGTATATAGCCTGATTTTACCATTCTTCATTTCCCAAGGAAGCACCGGTGTCCTCTGGTTCGTGGATGTTCTCTGTGGTCACCTGTGACAGCAGTTCTGGCAGGCTGATCTTCTTGGGGCTTATGACTATCCTGCCTTCATCCTCACTGATTTCCACGAGGCTGCCATTTTTCAGTGCCAGTTCCTTTGCGTATATCGAAGGGATCCGTATGCCGAGGCTGTTGCCCCACTTCTGCACCACTGTCTGCATGCCAGCCTTCCTGTTTCAAATCCATTTATCGCAAGTGTATTCAATGTATATCCAGTTGTCAAGTATATAATGTTTATACGAATCACGCTGACGACCGGTGGGGTACGACCCATACAGTTGCTGCCTCCTGGCATTCCGCCCTCCTCCCGCGCAAGTGATCGCAGCGGCTATCCTCCGGCCCGCGCCTTTCAAGCCCCGCGCGGCTTCCAGAGGAAGCCCCGTCATAACCCGCCCCTGCGGGCCGGAGATAAAAGCGGAGAGCACGGTCGCGGCCGCCCTCAGGCGGACGCGACGCGCCACAAGGAAAAATACACCACCATGTTGCATGACCGGAATTAAAGGTAGTTCCCGGTGACACTCTGTGGGTTTGCCTTCATCTGGGCCGGCCTTCCTTCTACCAATACCTGGCCGCAATTCTGGCCGCTCTCGGGAACCTGAGTCGATGATCCAGTCGGCGCGTTTGATGATGTCGGTATTGTGTTCAATGATGATGACCGTATTGTTCCTTTCCACCAGTTTCTTGATTATCCGGTAGAAGGTGCCGATGTCCGAGCGGTGCGGGCCGGTGGTGGGTTCGTCCATTATGAAGATGTTGCTTTCCTTCTGCAGCTGGGCGGCTATCTTGAGGCGCTGGGATTGGCCACCCGACAGAGTCCCCACGGGCCGTTCCAGATTCATATACCCCACGCCGATGTGGATTAGCTGCTCGACTATGAAGATTGCCCTCCGGGTAATGGGAATGGCTGCCTCGTCGTTGATGGATTTGAGGAAGGCCAATACCTGGGGTATTTCCAAGCGGCAGACCTCGTCTATGGAAACGCCGCTGAGCTTCACGTCCCGGGCGGCGTCACTGATGCGCGAGCCCTTGCAGTGCGGACAGGTCTCGCACCTAAAAAAACG
>MIBM01000289.1:6264-8227 GCA_001830645.1 Spirochaetes bacterium RIFOXYC1_FULL_54_7 | reverse complement strand
TTCTTCGGCTTCGTCTTTCCCTTTCTCAGCCATGGAGCGTTTGAGCTTGCGCACTAGGCCTTCGAAATTGCGGTGGTAGGAAACGGCTTCCTTGGAACCCTTGATCAGGAAGGGCTCGGAATACAGAAGGAGGTCCAGTTCTTTCGGGGTATAGTCCTGTATCTTCTTGTCCGAATCGACAATCCTGAATTTCATCAGTTCGTTCCACAGGAAGCTGCCGGGTTTGTAATGGATATACAGAATGCCGCCATAGTGGATGGATTTCCTGCGGTCCAGTCGATCAATTAGTAGCCCATCTACCACCGCGAAGAGTGCAATTGGTTCGACGCTATAGGGTATACGCCGGTAAAGTTCGCAAGCAATGGCACGATCGGCCGGATATTTACCGATTGGCTCCAATTAGCTGGCTGCAAGACCATCCGATCCAGTCCCAACTAACCCAGGAAATACCAAGGATGAATGCGGAATCTGTAGAAGTCCCAGATGCATGGGCTAAGCTCCGACGGCAAAGCTGGGCACGATTATTGCGGAAGGTTTACGAAGTTGATCCGTTTATCTGTCCGAAATGCCAGGGGACAATGTCGGTGGTGGCGATTATTGAAGATCCAGCGGAACTGACCAAGATCATTGAATGGGCGAAGAAGCAAGAGAAGGAGCCACCGCTAACCGTCTGCGCCGTTTCACCACCTGAACTCGCACTTTTGCTGGCATAAAAGTTACAGTCAGATTTTATGCAGAACAAGATATCATCTCAAAATCGGGGTTTATCCGGCTCATTAACTTAGCTTTCTTCTCAGGATTTGTAAAATAGTCAAAAACCTAGGATTGACAGCAGCTAAAGGCCAGTTTTAATATCCTATATCGGCGTTGCCGAAAATTATTGCAGGGATGGACTTTCGGGCGGCGGAATTAGTTGCAGTTCGGGGCAAAACCCGAATCCTGGCAAAAAACCGCCAAATCCTAGAAATGACAGTTCCTATCAGTTTATGGAGGGAGTTACAAATGAAATTACCCGGGAAAGTATTGTTTAGCGGTGTATTACTTATGCTTGCATCTCATTCTGTTTTTTGCCAAGAAACTAGCGAAAAAACGCTAAGCAAAATCTACGTAGAAGAGCTGCAAAGAAATGAAATCATTATTTTCCCTTTTTTCCCGATTATTATTAACCAAAAAACAGGCAACGACTTTGTTATTTACGAAGGCGTGAATGTTTTGACAGAGGCAGAATTATTAGGCATACTTGGTCTTCAGGAAGAAGCCAAGAAACTGAATAGAAACAGATCTAGGAATTTCCGCATTGTTGTCGGCGGTAGTTTATGTGTCGCAGCAACAGCCTTCGGCGTGGGCATGTTGATTGCCGAAATAGTTGATAGCGTTTCCTTTACCCAGGGATGGACTGCCGGTATTACTTTCGGAGTCGGGAATTTGATCGGTGCTCCCTTACTTATAGGTGGCCTATTAACGCCTGAGTTGGGTCTTTCTCTCTCCCAGGCTAAAGAGCTGGCAGACTCGTATAACAAGTCTATATCGTTTCGGTGATTCTATTGTCGATGAAATTTCCAGGGAGATGTTACTGAGGTTGTTGGCATGGGCATTCTGGATGATGATGGAATTTGTGTTCATGGTTGTTCCATGAGCGAGGGGTTTGCAGGCGGCTCTCCAGTCAGGGCCCCAGGCTCAATCCAGTAGTCTTTCCAGTCCTTTCCCGGATTTTGTTGCTTTGAATTCTGTATACTCGCATTCTGAAATTCTATGAATCGAAAATGGATCTTCCTTCATGATTTTTTCCAGTCCCGCTCTGGATCCGATTTTTGCCACTATGATGCCACCGGTTCTGGGTTCCTTGGGTCCTGAGGTGATGAAAATACCCTTTTCGTAATACCTGTCAAGAAATTCCCTATGGGCTTTTACATGGGCATCGATGAGCTCTAGCGGCTTTTTGTGCGTGGAAGATGGCCTGTTG
>MIBM01000289.1:4958-6225 GCA_001830645.1 Spirochaetes bacterium RIFOXYC1_FULL_54_7 | reverse complement strand
ACTTCCCTGTGACAACTCGGACGGCTCCATAGGATAGCTTTACTCCTATCTTGTTTCAGAAGAGAGGTGTGGTATGAGGTACCTGGTATCAATGTTTGCGGTGGCAGCGCTGTTGGGTTTTTCGTCGAATCTTGCGGCCCAGCAGGCGGACGACGGTCGGCCGGTAATCCAGATTGCGATTCTGCTGGATACGTCGAACAGTATGGACGGGCTTATCAATCAGGCTAAAAGCCAGCTGTGGAGGATCGTTTCCGAGACCGCCCGGGCCCGGCGCGACGGCTACGAGCCCCGGCTCGAGGTTGCCCTGTATGAGTACGGCAATGACAGCCTGTCCCTGTTGAGCGGCTATGTGCGAATGGTCGTACCGTTCACCTCGGACCTTGATATGTTCTCGGGGTACCTGTTCAGCCTCGACACCAACGGCGGCAGCGAGTTCGCCGGCAGGGTCATACTGAGCGCCGTACGGGATCTGGACTGGACCAGGGACAGACGGTCCCTTCGGCTCATGTACATCGCCGGGAATGAGCCTTTCACACAGGGCAACGTGAATTACGTCCGCGCGGCCACTGACGCCAGGGAACGGGACATCATTGTCAACACCATTTTCTGCGGCGATTATTACGAAGGGGTCCAGACCTTCTGGCAGGACGGCGCACGAGTCGGCGGCGGCAGGTATCTGAACATCGACAGCGATTACGAGCAGGTCTATATCCCCGCTCCCCAGGACGACAGACTGCGTCAGCTTAATATGATGCTTAACGATACCTATCTGGGTTACGGTGCCTTGGGAGATGAGAAAAAGCAGATGCAGGAAGACCAGGACGGCAATGCCTCGGGTATGGGCATGAGCAGCCTCCTGGATCGGACCAGCGTAAAATCATCATCCCATTATTCAAATTCCGAATGGGATCTTGTCGATGCCTATGCCGAAGGCGAGCTGAGTATGGAAGAGATGCCCGCCGCCCAGTTACCGCCGGAAATGCGGACAATGAATCCCGGGGAGCGCGAGGCATACGTCATGGAAAAACAGCGGGAGAGAGCGGAGATCCAGGCTGAGATTCAGAGTCTGAGCAGTGACCGCGACGTGTATCTTGCGGCGGAGCGTGCGGCGCGGGATGTAGAACGGACCCTGGACAGCGCGATAATCGACACCCTGCGGGAAGCTGCCACGGGGCATGGATTTGTATTTGAATGAAGCGGATGATATACTAAGGCTTACTGGATAAAGAATTTATGATGAAAGCGACAAGCGGATACCGGCACCTTA
>MIBM01000289.1:1483-4570 GCA_001830645.1 Spirochaetes bacterium RIFOXYC1_FULL_54_7 | reverse complement strand
CAATGAATCCATCCCGGTGTACCGCAATATCGCGGAGGTCTACGAACAGGAGATTCTGTCGAGCGAACCGCGGAGCGGATTCTCTCCGGTCGCGGCGGCACCCGCCTCGGATGAATCAGCCAAAGAATCAGCCAAAGAATCCGCCGATGAATTGGTGAGTGACTTCGCGGGCGGGTTCGGAGAGGCAGACAGCGCCATCGCCGGCGCCGATACCGACGGTTTCGCGCCTGCTTCGCCGTCGGCGGGTTCACCGGCCGCCATGCGCTCCGCCCGGAAGGCGGCGAATATTTTTGAATCGAGTCCGGAACTTCAGGACCGGGTGTACGAGCAAGCCGCCGAAGAGGGTAAGCAGTCCCTGCAGCGCAATGTGCTTCCCCGGTTGACCCTCCCCTCCCAGAGTATTTCTGATAAGCCGGCGGTGGTGGATGCCAGAACCGATCCCGCACAGGCGCGCCTGCCCGAGGTCAGGTCCGTGTTTATCGAATCCACCCGATACTTTCAGGAGCTGGTATCACTGTCGGATTACGGGCTTATCCCGCGGATATTCGACAACTCATTTATTCTGCTCTACTACGAAAACCGCAAGGGCGTGATATTCGGCTGCGAGCTTGATATAGACGGAGTCCGCTCCCGGATTGCCGAATCCCTGGGGAGCGGGTCGAATGCGCTGCGCTATATCAACATTCTGGATCAGGGAGGGCGTCCGGTCCTTTCCGTCGGTGAGGGGGAAGGTATTGACGAGCAGACCTGGAAGCAGCCCCTGCTGGCCCGTGAAATCAGCGAAATGCTGCCCTACTGGGAGACGGTAGTGCTACTGCGTGACCCCGAGCTGCTGGAAGAGGAAATCCGGGATTCCCGCTACTTCTTGGGCATTGTCATCGGCAGTCTGCTTTCGGCCATCGTCGCCGGGATGCTGCTGCTGTTCCGGTTCAGTGCCTCCCGGCTGCGAGCTGTTGAGCAGCGCACGGGCTTCGTTACCAATGTGTCTCACGAATTGAAGACGCCCCTCACCTCCATACGCATGTACTCCGAACTGCTCGCCGAAACCCGGGATCTTTCTGAGGAGAAGCGCGGACGCTATCTCTCCCACATCGTATCCGAAAGCCAACGGCTGTCCCGTCTCATCGGCAATGTGCTGGATTTCGCGAAACTGGAGAAAGGGACGAAGATCTTGAATACGGAGGCTGTCGATCTTAATCTGCTGGTCGATGAAATATCGAACAGCTTCGGCGACGAACTGAGGCGGGAGGGGTTTAAGCTCGACATCAGAGCGGCACCGGAACTGCCCAGGGTCCATGCGGACAGGGAGGCAGTAATCCAGATCCTGATAAACCTGCTCACCAACGCGAAGAAGTACTCCCGGGACCACAAGCAGATAACCCTTGTGACCGGGAAACGGGACGACGGGGTTGCATTGTCGGTGGAGGATAGGGGAATCGGGATAGCCCGGCGCTACCGGAGGAAGATATTCAGGGATTTCTTCAGGATCGACAGCAGGTTGACCGCCGATACCCAGGGCTCGGGTCTCGGATTATCGATCGCCCGCAGGCTTGCCAGGGCCCACGGGGGGAATCTCATTTTCGAGCCCCTGGATAGTTCCGACCACAGAAAGGGCAGCAGATTCACGCTGGTATTTCCGCTGGCCGCAATTGATGAACCTCGCGATATCGCCGCAGGGGGAAGCAGATCATGATACGCATACTTATTGCCGAAGACGAAACGCCGATCCGGGAAGGTTTGGCCGATATATTCGAGGCCGAAGGCTTCAGTGTCCTGGTCGCGGCCGACGGGAACGAGGCGGTCAGACTTTTTCGTGAGAAAGGTTGCGACTGCGCCCTCCTTGATATCATGATGCCGGGCCTGAGCGGCTACGATGTCTGCCGGGAAATCCGTACCCGGGACCTGAACGTGCCGGTGTTGTTCCTGAGCGCCAGAGAGGAAGAAATCGATAAAGTCCTGGGACTTGAACTCGGCGCTGACGATTACATCGTCAAACCCTTCGGCGTACGGGAACTCGTGGCCCGGGTGCGGGCCGTATTACGACGCTCCGGGCGAGCATCTTCCGGGTCATCCGGACTGGCGGCGGGGAATACGACCGGACCCTTCAACTTCGGGAGCTGCAGCATCGACCCCGACCGTTTTCTCCTGAAGAAGGACGGCGGGCAGGTCCACCTTAGCGCCCGGGAGGTCGAGCTGTTATGCTGGTTTTATGCGAACCCCGGCATCGTCCACTCCCGGTACGCCCTCTTGAGCCGCTTTTGGGGAATGAACTATGGCGGTACGACCCGGACCCTGGACCAGCACATCGCCAAACTCAGACAGAAAATCGAAGCTGATCCGGCCCACCCTGTTCATATCCTTACGGTACACGGAGCTGGATATCGATTCAATTTGTCCTGAATGCCGAAGGAAGCTGACGTGTGAACTCTCCCACCCCCCGCATAGTTTGACCTAAGTCCTTTGGTTTACTCCACTCTTCTATTTTGGAATTCCGGGAAGCAACCCAAAGATCATATCCACCATATCCTCATGCCTGTCCCACGGGATGGCACAAGGCTATATCTGCAAGTGACGCTATTTCTTTTGCCGCTCCATGGGCCTGCAGAATCGCCCGTTTTGCCACTGGCATTTTTACCTTGCCAAAGGCCCATTCTTTGGCAGCCAGCACAGCCGCTTCCAGCCGCTTTTCGTCCGGATACCGCTCAAGCAGGTCCTGAACGGTCTCATCGGCACAGTCAAAGGCCCACAGAACCAAGGCCCGGTGATTCTGTTCCTGAATCAGTGTTGCCAGCTCATGTAGAAAATCGCTGTTCCTGGCGAATAGAACCAGGTTTCCTTTCTTGATCCTGTTTTCAACATCGGCCATCCAGTACATTTCTCACCTCCGGACTTATGATTAATCGTAAAGATGCTGGATGCGACAATTGTCTACAAGAAATAACTGGTTTTTGCACTATATAAAATTATATTGCTAGTTTATTTTAATGCATTATGCCGATAAAAAAACAGGTTTCTTCCGGAAGATAAAACTGCGCCAACCTTTGGTTTGGCGGAAGTTCAAAAGCAGCGGACGCGCCAACGGCATGG
>MIBM01000289.1:0-1476 GCA_001830645.1 Spirochaetes bacterium RIFOXYC1_FULL_54_7 | reverse complement strand
TGGCGCGTCCGCAAGGAGAAAAAGATGCCGATAAAGATCTCAACGTCCAAAAACAACCTTGGCACGAGTGATAAACCATTCATCGCCAAAACGGAATCCTCGGGCCACGTGGAATTCGAGGAACTTGTCAGAATCATGGCTGCAGGACGGACCACCATTACCGCTCCCGACATTGCCGGAACCCTCTTGTTGCTGAAGGAAGAACTGGCCAGACTCGTGGCCGATGGAAGGTACGTAAAGACTCCCTTTGGTTCTTTCCATGTAACCGCCTGCGGTCTCTTCGAAAACGAGGATCAGCCATTTACTCCTGGCCAGGGGGATTGCAAACACGGTGTTCGACTGCACTATCGTCCCAGCTCTGAGTTCCAGGACGAAGTAGCCAACCAGGTGCAATTCATCCGTACCGAACATTTCGTGAAGAATAATCCGGTCATACGCAGTGTGGATTCTGTCAAGGCTAACGCGGAAACCAGAGCCGGCGACTATGTCCGGGTAAACGGCCTCCGCCTGCAGTTTGACGAATCCGACCAGAACCAGGGCGTGTTCTTCATCAATGGTTCCGAACACCGCGCTCCCGGCTATGCCTACCTGGACGGCCGGACCGTGGTTGCCCAGGTGCCGGACAACCTTGAACCCGGCCCCTACGAAGTCTTCATCCGCTGCATGAACAAAACCAAGGATATGAAGCAGGTAAAGGCCGACCTGGCGTTGACCGTTTCCTGACCTTTCCTTTATGAACTCCGGGCGGCGCCCTTTGGGCGTCGCCCTTCCGAGGTTCGAGACCGCCAATCTTTTTCATTTGTGCGGACTTCATCTTGAGCCATGCGTCACACGATAGCCGGAAACGCCGTTTTTTATTTCATTTTATTCTTGAAGATGTCCTTATCCCAACCCCGGAATTCATAATACTTGTCCTTGGGTTCTCCTGTCCAACCATTTATTCCATGTTTTCCCAATACAACAATATGAATATATAACACAGGAATAAACAACACTCCCAAGACCGTGAAGGATATCAACTTTCCAAGAAAAACCGAAATCAGGAGAAATAGAACTAGAAAACTGGTTGACTTGATCAGCTTCCTGTATCTGGAGGTCCTTTCTTCAAAATGACCCATCAAAATATTGCCAAGCAGCAAAACGGTACTGAATATGAACATATCAAACCAGATTGTATTTACGGACCACATATAACTTCCTTTCAGATTGGATGGAATGCACAAATATCCGGGTATATTCAAATATGACCAATGCACGTTCCTCACCTAAGTGTTCATTTTTGTTCCCTGGTATATTCCATTTTCATATATCTTCCACCATCCCTTAATTCTTCCATCATCTGCATTATCCTCTTGCTGACCGTATCTTCGCGCTTGGCACTACTAAGGCTTTCAATATATAGAACACGTAATATATGATAACTCCTTAGCTCCAAAAAAACCTTGAACTATTTTAGGAAGTTTTGCCAATCTCTTT
>MIBM01000288.1 GCA_001830645.1 Spirochaetes bacterium RIFOXYC1_FULL_54_7 | reverse complement strand
TTGATCGACCCTACCCTTTGACACTGCCCAACAGGGTACCCCGGGTAAAGTACTTCTGTATGAATGGATACGCCGCAATCATGGGGATGGCGGACATGAAAACGCTTGCAGCCTTTATGGCCTGGACAGAGGCCTCCCCGAAGGCGTTCACTTCCACGTACTCGTTCATGCCACTGGCCATCAGGATGTTCCGCAGCAAGATGGGGAGAGGTTGCAGATGGTTGGCATTCAGGTAGAGCATGGCATGGAAAAAATCATTCCAGAAAGTAACCCCGTAGTAGAGCCCTATGGTCATGATGATGGGCTTGGACAGAGGCAGGATGATGCGCAACAGCACATACAATTCAGAAGCACCATCTATCCGGGCCGACTCCTTGAGTTCATCGGGGATCCCCTCGAAGAAGCCCCGCATGATCAGGCAGTTGTAAGTGCTTATGGCTCCAGGCAGGAAAATAGCCGCCAGATGGTTGGTAAGCCCGAGCTTGGTCACCACCAGGTAGGTAGGTATGAGGCCGATGTTGAACAGGTAGGGTACCAGGATGAGGACATTCAGGTATTTCCGGCCCGGCAAAGTCTTGATGGAGAGGACATAGGCCAGGGGTATGGTCAGGAACAGGGAAGTTGCCACCCCGAAGAGCAGTATCTTCCCGCTGTTGGAGAAAGCCGTGAGGAATCCCCTGTTGCCCAGCAGGGCCTTGTAGGCTGCAGTAGACCACTGCCAGGGCATCAGGAACATCCCCTCCAGGTTGGATCCTATGAAATGGTTCGGCCTGAAGGAAAGGGTAATGGTACTCCACAGGGGTACGGCAACGATCACCAGCATCACCGCGAGGAATATGTCCACAAGCCCATGGAAAACGCGGTCGGCGGGAGTCAACCGGATGGCTATACCTCGTATGCGCTTCATTCCGGCTCCTTAGATGATGGACGTGTCGGATACCCGACGGACAAGGGTGTTGGAAAACACCAGGAGCAGCATCCCGATGACCCCTTTGAAAAGCCCCACCGCCGTTGCCAGGCCAAAGCGGAACTCAAGCAGACCCTGCCGGTATACCCAGGTATCGATGATGTCCGCCACACTGAAGACAGGAATGGAGTACAGCATGAACATCTGGTTGAACCCCGCATCCAGAATCGTTCCAAGACGGAGCAGTACGACCATGAAGATCACCGGCCGGATGGACGGCAGGGTGATGTACCAGACCCGCTGGATGGCACTGGTTCCCTCGACGGCAGCGGCCTCGAACAGGCTGGAATCAATACCCATCAGGGCGGCAATGAAGATGATGGCTCCCCAGCCCATCTCCTTCCAGGCATCGGAGAGGATCACAATCATGGGGAAGGTCTTGGTATCCGTAAGGAAATCGACCGGTTCTCCACCCAGGAATTTGATGATGTCGTTGATGATGCCATCCCCCGGGGAAAGCAGGACCAGCAGGATGCCGTAGACAATGACCCAGGAAAGGAAATGGGGCAGATAGGTCATGGTCTGGACCAGCTTGGAGAATCTTGGCCGCGCGCACTCGTACAAGGCTACCGCGAGGATGATCGAGAGAGGAACACTGACTATGAGCTTCATGAAGCTGTAGAACAAAGTGTTCCTCAGCAATTCGGTGAAGTAGAAAGAGCGGAAAAACGCGGTGAAATTGTCAAATCCTATCCATCGGCTCCCCCAGACACCATCCAGGGGCATGAAATCCTTGAAGGCTATCTGGCCATTCCAGATGGGCAGATATTTGAAGATGAAGAAATAACCAACAGGTAAAATTAGCAAGGCATAGAATGCCCGATGTCGCTTGATGTCACCCATCAGGTTACGGTTTGCACCCTTGGTGGTAGACTTCGTGTTCATTGAATACCCATGAACTCAGCCTACCTCAGGTCCAGCGTAAAATGCAGGCAGATTCTTGTACTTTTCCGACTTCTACCACAGTCCATCAGACATGGCTGCTTCGGTACTTGCCCGGAGGAATCCCATGGATCTTCTTGAATACCCGGCAGAAGTAAGCCTGGTCCTGGAATCCGGTTTGTTGGGCAACTTCGTTTATCGTCTCATCGGTATTGAGCAAGCGCTCTGAGGCAAGAAGGATGCGGTACCTCGAAAGGTATTCCCAAGGGGAGAATCCGGTTTCCCGATGGAATATCCTGGTCAGATAATCCTCACTGAGATTCACCGTCTGAGCAAGTCTCCAACGGGCAATCGGTGTGGCTGCATGCAGGTTGAAGTAGAGAATGGCTTTCTTGACCAAGGCTCCGGTATGGGGAGGGAGCAACTCCTTGCCGGCCAGAAGGGTGGCCATCCTTGACGAAAATTCAGCTGATCCGGCAATTCCACGGTTGCAGAGCAATACATGTGGTATCCGGCAAAGCTCTTCGATATCCGTTCCTGCATCCATTTTGTCAGGCAACACAATTATGGGTGTAGTACCAGTGTCCGGATGCCGTCTGACTTGATGGATTGCCCGGGTATCCACGGATTCAAATATGATGATGGCAGGTGTTGTTTCAAGCAAAGCTCCATTGAATTCCTCCATTGAGCGTATCCTGACAGTACGATCTTCACTGGCCCATGGCTCATACAAGGAATTGCCGGTCGAGACAACAAGGACACCCCCCTGGTTTCTGTCCTTCACCCTGGCTTCGATACCCTTGATCAAACCCTCACCCTGGAAGCAGGAGCCATAACAGAGGAAGGGCATCCTGAACAGCCTGGGGTGGTGGCGCAGGGCATAGATCATAAGCCACTGTTCAAGAGGGGCTTCGTCGGGATTCCAGGCCAGTACAAGATCAGAGCCTTCGTTCGCAAGGAGAGCGGGATCTATATCCCGAGCCGGCTGGTACAAGGGCAAGCCGAAGTCCTGCAGGGGAAGCCTGTCAGAAAATTCCAGTATCCCCTTCGCTTCGAAGGTCTTCAATGGCGGCAAGCCCGCAAGGTTGGGCCAGGGCAGTACAAGAGAGCAACTCAGGCTGTCTCGTGAAAAATCTCCATATTGGAGAAGCACAAGCTTTTCGGCCAGCATCACTTCATTTTTGAACCTGGCCGGTTCTACTACTGGGCTTGAGGGGAACAGGGTAATCGAAAAACCCCGGGGAAGACAGCGGGTTGCCAGCTTGCCGTCATAGAAGACTCGAAGCAGATGCAGGGCCTGACGGAACCTCTCTGGATCCCCGAAGAGCAGGGGCAACCCAGCTGATCCTGTCTCAGGTTTATCGGGAAACAGCTCCCCTGGATGAAACAGACGGCGGTTGAAGGGAAGCTCGTTGGTCTGGGAAAGGGTAAGGTCCATGAGCCGGTTGGTACGATCAATCTGGCTGGCAAGGTTTGACCGTAACGCCCCCATCCGTCTGGCAAGATCCGGTATTCTTCCAGGACCTGAGGTAACCAAGGCTTCCAGCTCGACCAGCTGCACGGCAAGCTCCTCCAGGGGATCGCTGAGATCGCTCCCCACATTGGCAAAGAACTCTGTCTGGGCACGCTCCGCTTCTTCGGCCCGCTTCTGGGCAGCCAGAGTCTCCTCGAACAGGAAGATTCCCCGGAGGGCACTACTCAGGGAAGAACGGAGTTCCTCAAATACTGAACCAATATGGAAGGGTACATTGCAGACCACATAACCCAGAGACTGGTTTTCCATGAACAATGGCTGGATCAGGAACACATCGCTATGGAACCCGGACCTGAGGTTTGCAGGCAGAAGATGCCGGGAAGGAAAGGGTTCACCGTCTTCCGGCAACTCCCTGGCATGCACGAAACCACCGAGGAATCGTGAGTATTCTTCATCCACATGGATGACCAAGGCAGCACTATGGATACCGATGGCGGGCAGATGCCTGCATAGTATCTGAATGAGCGACTGCCGGTCCCGAGTACACAGAAGATCACATTTCAGGGAATTGAGCACCAGATCACGCTTCCCGGTTTCAAATTTCTCAAGGGCCATCACCCGGGCCTGGACCTGGGAGACCAGCTGGAGGACAGGAATTATCAGGGGATTGATGGTTTCCGGGGCAAAACAGCCAGCTTCCTTTACCAGCCCTATGGCCTGGAACAGCAGGCGGGGTTCCCGGTCAGAGCCAAAGTAACGGAACAAGACCTTCTCCAGCAGGTTCAGGAAATCCGGGATCTTTCCTTCCTCCAGAATGGAGAACAGCGGCTGCAGAAAGGCATTCCGGTCGGTTTCATCCAACCGGAACAGCTCGGACAGTTGCCTGAACAAGCCTTCCCTGCGCCGGCCTGCATCGCCATGCATGCACTGGGCTGCGGAGGCAAGAAGCCAGGGGCCATTACCACAGCCGCAGGACTCCCGGATCACCAGCTCTGTGGACAGAACAGTCTCCTGATCCGCCCGCGTTCTCCCCGGATCTTGCGGAGCTCCCGATCCACTAAAAGTCCGGACCAGGTGCAGGGCAGTAAGCCCAAGCTCCGCATAGGGCATATGAACCGTAGTGAGAGGGCTGGAAAGGATTCTGCTCTCAGCAGAGTCATTGAAGCCCCCGCAGCGGAAGTCCCCCGGCACTTCATACCCCCGGCCTTCGAGATACTGGACTGCAGCCAGGACCATCATGTCACTGGCCCCGACAAGGGTATCAAAATCCTGTCCCGGCACGAGGCCCCGGGATTCACAGAGCTGGACTACCGCGGCTTCGCCTGCGGTCCAGGGGAAGGGATCGGATGCCAGTTGTCGCCAGTACTCATCCTTGATGCCTGCCTCCGTCAGTGCATCCTCATAGGCACGGAACCGGTCCTCCGCAGAGAGGTGGCTGGAAGGTCCCCTGATGAAGGCAATCTTCCTTGCACCATGGACTTCCAGGAAATGACGCATCAGGGATTTCATCCCCGAATAGGCATCGAACCTTACCGAAGGGTGCCCCTCCATCTTGTGGGCTATGGTCACATAGGGCAGGGGATCCAGGGCACGATGGAACTTTTCCAGTTCCCCGATGGCAACAGCCCCTCCTATGCTGGAGCCCCAGCTGATGAGGCTGTTCAGGTTTTCGGTATTGGCAAGCCGGTAAATGCTGTTCCGCAGGTATTCCGAGTCCGGGAGGGAATCCAGCCGGCCCCCGGGAAAGACGAAGAACGAGACCCCTGCCCTTGCCGCCTCGCCTGCCAGGGCTGTCCAGAGATTGAGGGAAGAGCCTGTATGGATCGAAGCCAGAATCAACCCGATCCGCTTATCCTGGTTCTTTTTCATGGACATCCAGCATAGTAGGATGCGTGGGCTAATCTGGCAAGCAAGGTTTTCATCATGACGTACAGTGGGGCATTATTGCCTTGGTTACCTTGGCAGTCTGTCTGGATCATTGACGTCAGATCGAATATTATCCGGGTATAATTGACATGATAATAATATCCGGGTATAAATAGTATATGAAAGCAATCAGCTCATTTTTTGGATACACGCTCATCGCCTCGGGCGCCCTTCGTCCAGCCCTCGCCGCGACCAAGCGTTTTCTGGACGACATGTCGAGGAAAGGGGATGCCGCCCCGGCAGGTGAACCTGGACTCCTCATCTTCGATCGTCAAAGCGGACGTCAGGTGGATTTTGATTTTCGTGGAACTGTCGAGGAGGTCCTCGGTCGCCTGCCCAGCGAAGCGGCTCCCCCCGATGCAGGGACGAAGGCGGGCAAGGGGAGGCCAAGACTCGGCGTAGCCCCCGGGGAGGTAACACTCCTGCCACGGCACTGGGATTGGCTTGCCTCCCAGCCAGGCAAGGCCTCGGGGACCCTGCGCCGACTCGTCGATATGGCGAAGTCAAACGAATCGACCGATCTCGGCAAGCAAATCGACGCACTCGGCGTC
The DNA here is from genome assembly GCA_001830645.1 of Spirochaetes bacterium RIFOXYC1_FULL_54_7. Taxonomy (GTDB): domain Bacteria; phylum Spirochaetota; class Spirochaetia; order Treponematales; family UBA12059; genus MIBM01. Next base: position 364 of record MIBM01000288.1, on the reverse strand, counting down.
TTGCTCTGGTCTCTCGCGGGTAACCTCGTGGGCTTCGAAGAAGCCAGTAGATACCTGTTCCGCAAGGATTTGGTACGATTCTTTGAGTTTGCGGACACCTGGCCAGGCGATCTGGGCGCCTTCTCCAGGTCCTGGTTCGAAGGCCTGCCGGGTAATGGTCCCCAAATCCCCGGCTGCCCCGAGCCACTCCATCGTCTCGAAGGGCTGCCGGATACGCCGCCATCCATCGAGGCCGCGGCATGGAGCCTCTGCGCGCATGAACTGCTGGCACAGGTACGGAATGGAACGTGTAGCGCGCGGTCAGTGGTCGAGTCATTTCTGGAAAGGATTTCGAGCGTAGGACCGCGGGTCAACGCGATTGTAG
>MIBM01000287.1:6118-6260 GCA_001830645.1 Spirochaetes bacterium RIFOXYC1_FULL_54_7 | reverse complement strand
GCCTGGCCCTGTCGGATTTCAACTCCCCGCCCCCGGTGCCGGCCAGCTTCAATGTGGTTGACAGTGAACTAAACTACGCCAGCCTCAGCTGGGATGCCAGCGCCATCTACACGGAAACAAACTTTGTCATCGAACGCCATGT
>MIBM01000287.1:0-5962 GCA_001830645.1 Spirochaetes bacterium RIFOXYC1_FULL_54_7 | reverse complement strand
GCCGGTGGTGGTACAGAATGTGTACACCTCCGACTATTACCTGTACAGCGCGGCGGATCTGGCGGCCTTCGAGGCGGCGGGGTACACCAAAGTTACTGGCAATTTGTATATCCACAACCTTACCGGTGCCAGCAACCTATTGCCGCTGGCAAATCTGCACCAGGTGGTCGGCAATGTGCAGATAATCGGCTCCAGTTCCCTTACCAGCCTGACGGGACTGGAGAATCTGACCAGTCTTGGAGGTGGAATCCTCATCCAATCCAATGCCATACTGGCGGATACCTCCTCCCTGGCTATCACGGGTGTGATCGCATACATATCCATATATAACAATGCCAGTCTTGCCAATCTGGATGGATTTTCCGGTATCATTTCAGTCAGCAGTACTGTAACGATCGAAAACAATGACGCTTTGAGCGATATCTCCGGGCTGGCCAGTCTGGCAAGCATCGGCGGTAACCTGACGGTGACAAGCAACGATGGCCCGGGCTTCACATCCCTGGGAGGGTTTTCATCCCTGGCCTCGGTGACCGGCGAGGTGGATATCGGCAGTAATTCGAAATTACTATCAGTGACTCTGCCTGAACTCACCTCGATAGGTGGATGGCTGTGGCTCTACTACAATACCGCCCTGCAGAGCTTCGGCGATATGGGTAAGCTGGCCTCCATTGGTGGCAATTTCGTGGTCGGTACCTACATCAGTAACTACTACAATTCCGGATACACCAACCCGGCACTGCAGAATTTTAACGGCCTGGGAGCACTGAAATCCATAGGCGGCAATCTGTGGATCTATGACTGCGATGCCCTGACCAGCATCTCGGGCATGAACCTTCTGGAAACAATAGGTGGCGAGCTTAGAATCAGCTACAACGAAAAGCTGGATGCCGCGGCACTCCCGGCCCTCGCGGATATTTCAGATGGCCTCTCCTACAACTCAAACGGCACGACAAGCACTGGTACGGGATCCTTGTCCATGCCGGCCCTCACCCATGTGGGCGACTACGCCCTCATCGACAGCTGCAGGATGGCGGGCATCACACTGGGAACCAGCGGTATTCCTCTGGTCCTGGGCAATACGGGCAGCTCCAAGTACCTTCAGATTTCCAACAACAACGTGGGTACCAGCATAGCCGTGGACGGCGTGCAATCGGTCCCTTCCAGCGTCGAGTTGAATAACAACGACGGTTGCACATTAATATCCATGGACAGCCTGACCAGCGTCGGATCTTATTTCAAGTTCACCAGCCAGGACAACTGCACCGTCGTCGATTTCTCGTCCCTTGCTTCGGTGGGATCGTATGTTGAAATCGGGTACAACACCGCACTGCTATCAATAGGCATGCCGGAACTCACCGCCATACCTGGCTACTTCTGGGTGTACAACAACACCGCCCTGCAGAGCTTCGGCGATATGGGCAAGCTAGCCTCCATTGGTGGCAATTTCGTGGTCGGTACCTACATCAGTGAATACTACATTTCCGGATTAACCAACCCGGCACTGCAGAATTTAAACGGCCTGGGAGCACTGGAATCCATAGGCGGCAAGCTGTGGATATACAACTGCGACGCCCTGACGAGCATCTCGGGCATGAACCTTCTGGAAACAATAGGCGGGGAATTCCAAATCAGCTACAACGACAAGCTGGCCTCTGCCGACCTGGCGGCGCTGGAGACCATCGGAGGATTATGCTATTACCTATCCAACGGTACCACAACCAGCGGATCCACAACCTTCTCCCTGCCTAACCTCGTCTCGATCGTCGGTAACGTATCCGTATCCAGCAACCGGCTCACATCGCTGAGTACGGACACGGCCGCGACCGGAGCGGTTGAAATCGGCGGCTATCTTGAAATCCGTGACAATGTCGATCTGGCATCCATCGCCATCAATGGAGTCACCAATATTGTCGGGTACTGCACCCTATACAGCAACATCAGTTGCAGCACTGTCTCCTTCGCCGACCTGCTCACGATCGACAGTTACCTGTCCATCTTCAACATGGATGCCCTGAACAATCTGGGCGGATTCACGAAGCTCAGCGCGATAGGCGGCAAGCTGGAAATAACGGAAAACAACACACTGGGATCGATCGCCATGAGCCAGCTCGTCTCGGTCGGCGGAGACGAAATAATCCGGACCAACGATGCACTGACCGGATTCGGCAGCATGCCACTGTTCACAACCATCGGAGGGTCCCTGCTGGTTGGAGAACGGTTCTCACCGACATATTATGACAATCCGTTATTGTTGGATTTCGACGGCATAGCCGCACTTGAGACGATAGGAATCGACTTCGTAGTAGCGGGCAACCACCAAGTCACCGACATCACCCTGCCAGCTCTCGAGTCGATAGGGCGCAATCTTGAGATCGTCAACAACGACCTATGTTCGGTTGTGATGCTTGATGCGCTGACGACCCTGGTCGGCAACCTGGAGATAAGCGACATGGGCGGCTGGCTGGATCTCTCCAGCTGCTCAGTTCCGTTGCTTTCATCCTTAGGCGGCTCGCTGATCATCAGCTTGAATGACGACCTTACCAACATCGACGACCTGGACGGCCTCACGTCCATCGGCGGCAGCTTGACAATAACCAATAACATCGATCTGACAGATCTGGGCGATACCAGCTCAAGAGGACTCTGGAAACTTGGCAGCATAGGCGGCTCCATCACTATCACCGGCAATGATGTCCTGCAGGATATCAACGCCCTTGGGACAGTGACCGGTGGGCTCACCGGCAGCATCACCATCAGCAGCAACGCCCAGCTTGCTGGAATTTCGGGTCTGGGCGGCCTCAACGGCACACTGGGCGGGGGCATAACGATCTACAACAACGATGATGCCGGCTTCACCACCCTGGCGCCACTGGATGGCATCAGTTCGATTGGTGGTTCCATCATGGTCGACGGCAATGCCGCGCTGACTACCCTTTTCGGCTCAAGCGCAGCCTTTACCTTGGTTGGCGGGAGTGTCACTGTCCAGAACAATCCTGCGCTGCTCAACCTTGCCGGCATCCGGGGAGCTGGCGTTACCGCCGCAAGCGCAGTCTCGATAGCCAACAATTCCAGCCTTAGCGACCTCAGCGCTCTGACAGGCATCACCACGGTCAGCGACCAGATCACCATCTACAACAACGATGCGGTTACCGTCCTGCCGCTGATGACCGGCCTCCTCCAGATCAGCAATTCCCTGACCATCAGCTACAACGACGGCGTGATTATGAATATGGGCTTCGAGAGCCTGACCAATGTATCCAGCCTCATCGTGACCAACAACAGCAGCACGAGCCTCTCGACAGTGATAACTCCTTGGGCCGACGGAATAAGTGCTAACAAGACCATATCGGGGAACGCGCTATAGCACTCGGGGCTACGGTCTGAGTAATATCAAGCAGGTGCAGGCCTTGAAGGCTTGCTCCTGCTTTTTCCGGGGGGGATGTGTACGCCTTTGCTCACTCCTGCCCATACACCAGATTCACCAGGTCGACGCGGTTCTTGGTCCTGGTCTTCATGTAGATATGGGTCAGATGGGACTTGACCGTACGGATGGTTATATTCAGGACCCCTGCTACTTCCTGATTGGATCTGTCATCGACGACCAGTGCCACGACCTCCATTTCGCGTTCCGAAAGGCCGAATTTTTTCTTGAGGGCTTTGCCACTCGCGAGATTCTGAATGATCATCAACACACCATAATAATCGTTGAACCTGTCATGTAACCTGGTCAGGCGGCAACGCCACAGATGCTTGTCTTCATCAATACCGAAATACGAAAGAACTGAACCAGTTTCCAAACCGGAACTGATGAAGGTACTCAGCTTGCCTCGGGTCACGAGATCACATGCAATGAAGTCATCGAGAAGCAGATTGGCAGCAGGTCCAGGCCTGACATCCGGCATGAACCGTCTGACGGCGGACTCGTTGGCAAAGATGACGTGGAACTCAAAATCTATGAAAATGACGATGTCTGTGATCTGGGACAGCATCTGCTCGAACAGGTGCACAGGATAGACTCCGAGCAGGCGGTAATAGCGCAGGGCAATCCATATGCCAGCCATCCATACAATAGAAAAGAGCGGCGCAAAGACGAAGGCTGGCCGGTCCAGCAAGGCAGGTATGATGAAGGGTTCGATATTGAACAGTATTGCAGTTATCAGGATCGACGCGAATATTATCATCCCCTGCCGCTTTTCGTACGTACCGGAAATCATCCTGATCCGTCTGAAGAGGAGGATGAAAACGATCAGATAGTAGCAGCTGTAATGGGCAATGATCAGATAGAAAACCGGATCACCATAGGCCGGGATACCCATCCATATGCCATCAACCTTGATGAAGTCCAGGAACACGACCATCCGCATGAGGCTGATCGCAAAGAAAATTGCGGATGGTAAATAGATCAGGACCTTGGGTGCCCGTCCGCGTGGGTTTCGTCCAGAATAAACCAGTGTAAAATGGAGCGTGAATGCAGGCAGGAAAAGAAAACCGAAGGAAGAGATCTTGCACCAGCGTATCACCACCGTGTAATCGCTGCTGCTGTAGCCCATGGCCGCGCCAAACAACCAGATTACGAGGCACAACAACATGCCCACGAATAGCAGATGAACGGTAGAACGGTAGTAATGGGTCAGGACCTTCACAATCATAGCGAGGGCGAACATGATTTCTGCAAATGCCAGGAGAACCGGAATGGTCATAGTGTCACTCTAGCACACAAAACCATCAGTATGCGAAGTTTTCTTTATTTCCTGTAAATATGCCCGGATTTTCGGTACTTGGCAAACCAGGAGGCATTGTTTAGCCCGTAAAAAAAAGCACCACAAAAATCAGAGCTCTCCACGTCAAACCGGAACGGCAAGCCGAATACCGCGTTCCCTCAGGTTCTTGGCCGCAATCACGATATCTGGCCAGTACTCAAGAAGTTCTCCATATCTGCCAATCAGATCAAGGAGCAGGGCTATAGCCTCATCAGGAGTACGACCGACACAAAGATCCCGGGGGCAAAGGCTAGCACGCGTCTCGAGCGCGGCATAGATTGCATCGATACTGCCTTGAACATCCTCCGCCCAGGCTTGGGGTTGCCCTTTATGGATGACCAACAGCCGCTCCAATTCCCCAATCAGACGTGCCTTGTCGCGGAGATAGCGGGGAAGCAGGAATTCGATGAACTCCGGTACACCGAGCCGACTTACGCTTTGTAGATATCGTCCCAAAGCCATGGTACGGTCAGTTTCAGTACCTCCCGCTGTGGCAGTCAAGGGAAATGACAGGATAACCATACCGATCATGCTTATCGAATCCGAACCAGCCGGAGTGGCTAGGTAAGACCGTCCGGGGCAGCCTCTTCTTTCAGGGGGCAGATGTGTGATGGCCTGCGGCAGATAGCCAAAGAAGGCATCGGGATCCACAAGTGGAAGCAGCGTTCCAAACAGGCTGTCGCTGTTGCGCAATACCGGCATGAAAGGCGGCAACAGGCTCCGTTTATCCAGCCCTACTGCATAGGTCATGAAAGGAGCTCCATCGCAGATAGTGTTCTTCGAGACCCCCCGCATGACAGCCTGGCTCTCCATGAAGATCCGGTATGAATCAGTGTCCTCTACAAGGCGCCTCCTGGTCTCATCCTTGGCCAGCAGATAGTAGAAACTGGAACTCATCCCCGAATTCCCGGCTATGCCCATCGAAGTGGCCACCACCCGCCCTTTACCCGAGCCAAAGGCCCGCAACAGCCGATCATTGGCATGGTCCAGCCTGAGCTCTTCCGGGGCCTCCCCCGCCACACCGCTGGTCCCCCTGCACTCCCGGAGTGGCCTGCCCAGCATTTCTTCATGGATACCAAGGAAATCCCGGTCTTCAGCTTCCAGAGCCGCAGCAGCAGTCTCGGGATCAGGGTAGTACCAGAAACCGGTGGGGTCCCCGGCACACAACTCCAGGCCTGCCTGGATGCCCGGCAACTTGCCTG
>MIBM01000286.1:6636-7224 GCA_001830645.1 Spirochaetes bacterium RIFOXYC1_FULL_54_7 | reverse complement strand
GCAGAATCCATGGCCGGGGCCAAGGAAAGCGCCTGAAACGCCAGGCTAGCCGTCGTGCGGGACGCAACGATTCGCCCCACTATTTCTGCCAGATCTGTGGAGCCGAGGTAGGGCGGGACGACAAGGCCTGCCCCGGATGCGGCCGCCTGTTCACCTCGGTACTCTGTCCTGTCTGTGGTTATTCCGCCGAACCTTCACGATTCATATCAGGCTGTCCCGTCTGTGGCTATAGCGGACCGGTGAATGCCGCAGGCCTGAACACGCCGCCGCTTGATACCGGGAGCGCAGTTGTGAACACGGTGGCGGCCCCCCTGCCTCTGTGGACCTGGGTGGTGGCTGCCCTTGCACTAGGTGCAGCCATTCTGGGCCTTGTAAGTATTCTTTAACCTGGAGGAGGGCTCAACCCGGATTCTGGTCCAGATGGCCTGCCCTGATCAGTTTGTAGGTATTGGCCGTAGTGTCCAGGTCGTAGATGTTGAAGTTGGTCTTCATGTTTATGCCCGGCGTCCTGACCGCGAAATTGAGGGATGCGGAGCCATTCGAGCCTGAGGTGATGCGGTGGAATACCTTTGTTGGCCACACCAGTAT
>MIBM01000286.1:5702-6604 GCA_001830645.1 Spirochaetes bacterium RIFOXYC1_FULL_54_7 | reverse complement strand
TCAGGACCCTGTCCGGCTCTACAACAAAGGTAAGCAGTTGCCTGTGTTCCAGGGTGTAGATGTCGACAGTCCGTGTTCCCTGCAGAACCAGCAGGTTGTCTTCCTGCTCGGGGTGCATGTACCAGGGGCGCGTGACATTGCCGATCGTTCCCGGGGACAAGGCATCGCTGGCGTGTATGACCCTGTCTATGCCGTCGATCCTGGGCAGGAATTCCATGGGGAAAATGTCGAACTTCACACCTTCGGTCCGGCGGAACTTTTCAAGTTCGATAATGCGATAAAAACCCTTTACCTCTTCTATGACATATTTGGGCATCTGCTCTCCTTTCATACATCTGCGGCAGGAATACCATGATAAAAGTCTAAGTATCCAAGCCCGGATTGCAACCTGAAGCAAACATCAGTTCGGGGAAGGCGGCCTCGGACTCATTTCCTTCAGCCGCCGGCTCCGGCCTATCCACGCGAACCGTTCCTGTCCCCCTCAGTTGCTGTACAACCGGAGCCAAGGGAACCGAAACCATTCCGCGGAAGGCGCGGTGCAGGTTGCGGGCACCGAACTCCCGTGAAAAGCCCTGGTCAAGGATGCCCTCTATGGCCTCTGGCGAGAAATCAAGGCTTATGCCGTATTCACGCCCCAGGTTTTCGTTGTTTTCGGCAATGATTATGTCCTGGAGTATGCGGCGGGCATCATCCCGGTTAAGCCCCCGGAAAGGTACTATAGCATCGAAACGGTTGAGAAGTTCGATGGGGAAGGCCCTCTTCAGGGCAGCCAGGGGTACCCGGCCATCTGCCTCGGCGCCTGCAACCTGGTCAAAACCGACAGCCGTGCCCTGATTGCTGCCTACATTGCAGGTGGCCACAATGGTGATGGATGCGAAGGACAGGGATCGACCGCTGGAATC
>MIBM01000286.1:5538-5684 GCA_001830645.1 Spirochaetes bacterium RIFOXYC1_FULL_54_7 | reverse complement strand
CAGGATCTGAAGGAACAGCCGGTGCACCTGGGGATGTGCCTTCTCAAGCTCGTCCAGTAGCAGGACACCTCCGGAACAAGTATCCACAGCCCGGGTGAGAAGGGGAGAGTCGTCATAACCTATGTAGCCCGGGGGCGCCCCGAGCA
>MIBM01000286.1:3266-5498 GCA_001830645.1 Spirochaetes bacterium RIFOXYC1_FULL_54_7 | reverse complement strand
TATGCGGAAGATGGCGTCGTCCCTGCCCGAAAGGGCCTTGGCCAGGCTGAGTGCCAGGGCTGTCTTGCCCACCCCGGTGGGGCCGGTCAGGAGGAAGGCCCCGTCCGGCCGGTTCTGGTGCAGGTCAAGGCGCATCTTGGCTACCCTGACTGCCTGGGCTATGGCCTTTATGGCTTTTTCCTGCCCTATTATGGAGCCGGAAAGCCTGCCCTCGAGGCCGGAGAAACCATTGGCTTCCTCCAGCCCAGGTTCGGCCACCACATTGGCTATGTCTTTTACCGCCTCCAGCAGGCGTGCCTCGGTGAGGGTGTCTTCCAGGTTGAAGGCCGCCCGGGCGCAGGCCCGGTCCAGCACATCCAGGGCCTTGTCCGGGAAGTGGCGCATGGGCAGGTAGCGGCGGGCTATCTCGAAGGTACGGTCCAGCATAGTCTGGGGTATGGTTACGGTGAAGTGCTCCTGCAGGTGAGGGGCCATGCCGGCCAGAATTGCCCGCACCGTATCGTCGTCCGGTTCCTTGACCAGTATGGTCTGGAAACGCCTGAGCAGGGCAGCGTCCTTCTCCAGGTAGCGTGAGAAATCCGCTGTGGTGGTGGCTCCTATGCAGCGTATCCTTCCGCTTGACAGGGCAGGCTTGAGGATCTCCGAGATGGCATTGTTGGCAAAGGCTGGTACCACCTGGTGGATTTCATCGATGAACAGATATATATCATCCATGGCTTCGGCGGCCGACAGGAGTTGGTTCATGTTTTCTTCAAGGGCGCCGTGCAGGTTGGTGCCCGCAAGGATTTCAGACACCCTGATTTCGAAAATCCGGGCATGCTTCAGCCGCTCAGGCACAGCGCCAGACTTGATCCGCATGGCCAGGCCTTCGACCAAGGCTGTCTTTCCTACCCCTGATTCGCCGATCAACAGGGGGTTGGGCTTCCAGTACTTGAGCAGTGTGGATACCAGGCCATCTATGTCCCGCTGCCTGCCGAAAATCGGAAAATCCTGGTCCTCAGAGGTCAGTTCGCGGCCGAACTGAGCCATGATCGCTGCCGCGTCATCAGCGGTCTCGGTGAAATCTATCTCGGGCAGGGATATCTCGTCCGAGGGGATGGACAACCCCGGGGCCGCTTCCGGTCTGAAAAAAGGTGCAAGCTCGTCTTTTATGGTTGGCCAGGCAGCCTTGATGAGGTGGGCAGGCTCCACCTTGGCCTCTCCCGCCAACTCCTCGGCCTTGTCCAGTATTCCGCGGAACTCCCCTGATATTTTTATTGGTCTGCCAACTTGCTTGATGACTGTGGATTCCAGACGCTGGTTAAGTTCGCCCAGGCGTGCCTCATCCAGTGTCGCGTTGTTCTTCCTGGCTATGGCTACCATTTCAGGCAAGGCGGTGAGCATCAAAGCCTCGGCCAGGTCCCTGTAGCCGGTTTCGGGACTGTCGCCACTCAAGGCTATGTCCTGGGTCTTTACAAGGATACCCAAGGTTGTTTCAGTGTACTTGTCGTATCGTGACATCGTGGCGCCTCATTCTTCAAGGAACAGGTCGGAAACCCGTACAGGCACCGTTCTTTTTTTTATGCCCGTGGTGGTGTAGAGACGCTCTGCCCTGCGGACGTTCTCTGACAGGTCTTCCGCCGCGTCCAGCGAACCCGGTCCACCCGCTATGGCCGCGGCAATAGCTGCATGGTATTCGTCGATTATCTGGACTATCCCGTTCAGGCACCGGAAGAACTGCTTGGCCGTCAGCGGGGCATCCTCAAGAGGAAATTCGATGATGGCACGGATCTCTCCATCCCGCTCGTCATACTCGAATTTTATCAGTTTTGACCGCCAGCACACGCCCAGAAGGGTTCTGAATACCTCCGCCCTGTTCGGTCCGTCGGGTGGATAGTTGTACAGGTTCGGGGCTATGAGTTTGAAATACTCACCATCCTCATCAAGCCGGGTAATGATGAAGACGCTGGAGTCTCCATCCTGGTCCCGGTACAGGTCCGTGGCAAAGCTGGTACGAATGTAATCGTCATGGACTGAGTATTTCAGGCCTTCGGCGACCATATACGCTTCCAATGCAGCCAAGGTGGTTGCCACGGTACTCCTCCTGAAAAATCCCTAGTATCAGTATACAGATAATAAGGTCCCAAGGGGAAGCGACAGGCCCGCGCTTGCCACAGCAAGCGCTCGCGGGCATACTTGAGGCTATGGAAGCCCAGACTTCAGCGACCAGTATCCCCTGTATAATTCCCGCAG
>MIBM01000286.1:976-3175 GCA_001830645.1 Spirochaetes bacterium RIFOXYC1_FULL_54_7 | reverse complement strand
GGCCGGGCTTGCACCGGTACTGGTACTGGGCTACAAAGCGGAAGTCCTGGCAGAGGCCTTCAGGGATCGCACAGACCTTGTATTGGTGCCTAACCCTGAGTGGGAATCCGGCATGGTAGGGTCGATACAGGCCGGGTGCAGGGCGGCTCTGGCACATTGGCCAGGGATGCCGGGCCTTCTGGTAGCCCCTGCAGACATGCCCGCCTTGCCTGTGGAGGCCTTCAGGATACTCGCAGAAAAAGGTCTTCTCCGAAGCCGTGCGGGTGCCGAACCCGTGACCTTGTTTGCGGCCAGGAAGGGTAAACTGGGGCACCCGGTCTGGATTCCCGCGCAGTTCATCGATGGCATCCTTGCTCTTGGCCAGGATGGACAACTCAGGTCTCATCTGATGACCAGGCCCTGGATGGAAGTCCAGGTGGACAGCGCCGCCATCTTTCTTGATCTGGATACCCGGGAGGATTATCTTGCCAATGTCGAGAAAGACTGAGTAGTGTTGCTGATTCTTCTCTGGCTTTTTTGATTTGTTTTTAAATCAATCCAGTACTGCCGAAAGCGTCGGCAACGGTGGCATAGCAACAGTAGCAACAGTACCTTATTATCAGCTTGTTTTCTGCAAATTGTTGTGTTATAATTTACTTTGTGGTTTTTCATCATGGCATGATTATTGCCAGAATCTGGGCAGGAGTTCTTTTCCTTACCGCTTTTGCCGGTAATTGTGCAGCTTCTCTTGATTATCAACAGTCAAGGAGGGAGCAAGAATGAAAAATGGGAAAGTCCAGTTAAGGGTGGCTGTTTTTTTAATGTCATGGGCTGTTTTATCGCTGGCCAGTTGCAAGTGGATTGAAAAGATCTTCGCTGAACACACCCTTACCCAGGTCCTTCTGACTGTAGATAAGTCAACCCTTATTATGGGCGAAGCGGTCCAGATTGGTGCCAAGGGGATATATGCCGATTCAGATGAAGAGGAATACCTTTACAACCTGACCTGGAGTTCCAGCAATTCGTCAATTGTATCAATCGAAGTGGTGACTCAGGATGGAGTCGCAACGGCAAAAGCCCATAATATTACGGGAACCGCGACGATTACCGGTAAAAAAAATTCCGTTCAGGCCACGATCACCTTCACCGTTGTTATGCCGGAATTCACCGGATTATATGTTCAGCTGGAAGGAGGGTATAGCCCCTATTTAGCCCTCGTCCCTTTCGGGTATACTTATCAATTTAAAGCCATGGGATTTTATGAAAATTATCAGGATGCTGATATCACCCAGTATGTTTCATGGACATCCAGTGTGCCGGATGTAGGCACGATAAACGAAACGGGTTTGATGACAACCATCGACAGGGGAATCACCCACATTACCGCAAATCTTGGAGAACTGATAAGTTCGAGTTGCCAGACGGATGTCCGATGGGCGATTGATGTGACGATTGACCTTCCTGACGCCCCTGGCGGGAGTTCTGTCCTCTTTTCGGGACTTTTTAGCGAAATGGTAAATCTGGACGGGATGTTCCCGGCAGATACCCTTTTTACAGGCGGGACCCTGTCAGCGAGACTTGTAACCGCTGAAACCAGTTTCTACAATACCGCCCCAACCACTACAACAGCTCTTGTGTTTGACGGTACCTATTATCTGCACGTCATTGCCGATGTGGTCAATGACGGCCAGATAACGACCGATGATCTGGGAGTAATCAGAACGGTCACAAAAACGGGTAGTGTTCATGAGCCGGAAACAATTTCCGCGTATGATTTTACCAATCTGGTTGACGAGTCAGTCATTATCACCTCTTCAAGCATACCTGACGGAGCCTTACTCTACGCCTTCTGGCAGGTTCGTGGGGATAGCCTGATAAATATTGGCCAGCTTGCTGATTTTTATGATTATCTCACTTCCAGTGGGAGTTCCGGCTATGCTCCTCGGACCGGGTTCCGCTCATGGAGCGCCGGAACCTTCGGAAATAGTGATGGTACCATAACGGCCGTCAGCAATATTCCCCTGATCCCCGGCGTATACAACCTTAGCATCGCGATCGATGCCGATGCCAATGGTGTCATCGGAGAAGGCGGATCCGGTGACTACCATTTCCTCATTACGGATGTAACAGTAAGCGGCAGTGGTACAAATATTGACACGGCCTTGGGAAACGCCACGCCGTATTGAAATTGATATTAAAAAGATATGTAAAAAAACGTCT
>MIBM01000286.1:0-934 GCA_001830645.1 Spirochaetes bacterium RIFOXYC1_FULL_54_7 | reverse complement strand
CTGTATCGAACCATCAGATCGTAGGGGTGGCCAAAGCTGGTATCGTCCCGGGTAGTTTCGTGATGCAGATCAGGATCAACATTCCGATCGATGTTCCCGATTTTACCGACGAGGAAATCCACATGGTGCGGGAAGGCATGCCCTGCATGGTTCCAGCCATGCTTACTGCCTGCGTTTACAAGGGTGTCGACCATGATGAAATAAAGACGGCGCGGATGCTGCAAGGCGCACTGGCATCGATAAAATTACCCCAGGAAGAGGATATGCGGGTTGGCAGGACTCCCGGCTGGTTATAGACAACCAAGACGCCATACGTGAGTCTGACGGGGCCGGGCGCATAGGCGGTTACGAGTTCGTGGTGTTCCTGTAAAGCATTGATAACCGTAGACAGGTCAGTCAGGTGTGTTCAAAGATACTGTCTGCCTTGGAGGAGCCATATGAAATAGATGGCCTTGTACTGCAGCTCTCGGCCAGCATAGGCCAAGCCCTGTTTCCTGATGATGGCAATGATGGAGGTAGCGAGCCTTATTGTCGGATATTCTTTGTCATGATACTGTTGGCCCATGAGATTCAGAACCGTTCTATTCATCGCCACTCTTGTAACGGCTTTTTCCGTACTCAGCGCACAGGTTCCGAATCGCATTGTCATGGGTGGCCGGGCATTCGTCATGGTGGCTGACGCAGTAAATGCCTTCCAGGTGCCACCGGAAAGCTGGATGCAGACCCGCATGGTGGAGCTGGCTGGGGGAATCCCGGTCTGGCGGGGAACAAATCCCGGCTATGGCTGGGCACGCGTGGGGCAAGAGCAGATAGCTGCCTGGAATCCGGATGTGGTATTCGTCATCTCCTACAGCCAGGATGTATCCGGGATAGTTGAAGGCTTCAAGAAGGATCAGCGATACAGTGTTCCTGCGGCGGTCCACTCCAGCAAAGT
>MIBM01000285.1:7577-9400 GCA_001830645.1 Spirochaetes bacterium RIFOXYC1_FULL_54_7 | reverse complement strand
CCTGGTCGAAGTGGCCAGGCCAGGTGAGGATGCGTCCTGGCAGGAATATGCTTCGTCTCGGCGCATTGCCTGGAAGACCGGCACCAGCTTCGGTTCCCGGGATGCCTGGGCCATCGGGGTGACCCGGGACCATGTGGTTGCCGTGTGGGCGGGAAATGCCAGCGGCCTGGGGCGGCCGGAGATAAAGGGCACAGACAGCGCCGCACCCCTGATGTTCGACCTGTTCCAGCTTCTGCCACGTTCGGCATGGTTCCCCCAGCCAGTGGCAGAACTCAGGATGATCACCGTGTGTGCCGATTCAGGCTATGCTGCCGGCCCCTCCTGCCCAGAAACCACTCGGATCGCCGTGCCTGCCCAGGCCCATGTCGATGAGCCCTGCCCGTATTGCCGTATTGTCCATCTCTCGGCTGACGGGAAGTTGAGAGTCAGCGCCGAGTGTGCGGGTATCGATGGGTTGGTCTCGGTAAAACGCTTCGTTCTGCCTCCCGCCATTGAATGGTACTACCGTAGGTCGACGACAGGATACCGGCCGCTTCCACCATGGAAACCCGGCTGTACCGTAGCCGATGCCACAGCGGTGGACCTGGTTGCCCCCGAGAACGGCGCGCTGATCTACATACCCATCGAGCTTGACGGCAGCCTGGGCAGGACGGTCTTCAGGGCAGTCCACCGTGATGCCGGCCAGCGCCTGTTCTGGCACCTGGACGGCAATTATCTGGGTGAGACCAGGGGTGACCACCGCCTGGAAGCCAGACCTGCTCCAGGCCTGCATGAGCTTATGGTGATGGACCAGGCCGGTTCCCAGGCCACCCGGCGTTTCGAGGTTCTCCTCCGGAATGACTAAGGCTGGAATATGGTCGAATGGGCCTTGCCTGCGGGCTTCCATCCGGGACATAATCGGCTATGCAAACCCGAAACATTTTCCGCAACCTCTCGCCCCTTGACCACCGGTACTGGGAAGCCAATGATGGCCTCTTCGAGGATCTGGCGGATTATCTGTCCGAGGAAGCCCAGGTCCGCTATTGTGCACGAGCAGAGGCAGCCCTGATAAAGGCCCATCTGTCCATGCGGGGCAAGGCCGATGCTAGGGTGTTTGCCGCTGTGGACGCCGCCGCCGATGCCCTTGATCCTGAGGCTGTATATGCCGAGGAAGCCACCACCAGGCACAATATCCGGGCTCTGGTAAATGTCCTGCAGCGCGGCCTGCCTCCTGAAATTGCCCCCCTTGCCCACCTTGGTGCCACCAGCGTAGACATCATCGACACTGCCCAGGCTGCCAGGCTCCGTGACGTGACCCTTCGGGTGGTCCTGCCACTCCTGGCAAAAGTTCTTTTGGAGCTGTGCCGCATAGCCGGGGAAGAGGCCGAAACACCCCAGGTCGGGCGCACCCACGGCCAGCATGCAGTCCCTATCACCTTCGGTTTTGCGATGGCGGAATATGTTTCCCGCCTGGGAAAATGCCTGCCTGAAATAAAGGCCCGGGCAAAAGACCTCCGGGGCAAGCTGGCAGGCGCCACGGGCTCGTACAATGCCCTGTCCATGAGCTATACAGACCCCCAGGCCATGGAGAAGCGCTATCTGGACAACCTTGGCCTGTCCCCCAGCGAGCATTCCACCCAGCTGGTTGAACCCGAGCACCTGCTGCGCCTGCTCCTGGAGCTGAATACCGCCTTCGGCGTCCTGGCCAACCTGGCCGACGACCTGCGCAACCTGCAACGTTCGGAGATCGACGAGATACGTGAACGTTTCGGCAGCGGACAGGTTGGTTCGTCCACCATGCCCCAGAAGCGCAACCCCTGGAACTCGGAGCATGTGAAGAGCCT
>MIBM01000285.1:4137-7546 GCA_001830645.1 Spirochaetes bacterium RIFOXYC1_FULL_54_7 | reverse complement strand
GGAAGGCCTTTGCACCCCGGGTCATGAGCTTCTTCATGGACCAGATATCCGAGCACCAACGCGACCTGACCAATTCCGCCAGCGGCCGCTTCATAGCCGACTATGTTGCAGGCTTCTGTGCCGCCGCCAACCGTACCCTGTCAGTGCTCGGCTCCCTTACGGTGAACAGGGAGAAAATGCTGGCCAACCTGCGTTACGGGGGTGCGGTCCTGGCAGAGCCGGCCTATATCCTGCTGGCCGAGAGTGGCCTGGCCGATGCCCACGAGATCATCCGGACCATAACCCTGGCGGCCGAGAAGGATGGCCTGTCCTTTGGCCAGGCTCTGGCAGCCAATCCTGCAGCAAAAGCCGCAGTGTACAGCCAGCTGGAAGTCCTTGGGCATGCCGATCCTGCCGCCTTCTTTGCGGCTCCTGAAAAATACAACGGCCTTGCTGCCGGAAAAGCCCGCGAGCTTGCCGCCCGGTATGGTGCCGTCGCGGCTCGATATACAAGTGACCAGAGCTAAGGAGGAAATGTGAACATTCCCGAGACCCTGTCATACGACGATGTCCTGCTCCTGCCGGCTTATTCCGACTTGCTGCCCAGGGACGCCGATGTTCGGACCAGGCTGGCCGGGGACATCATGCTCAACGTACCGGTCATCAGCGCGGCCATGGATACCGTCACCGAGGACCGCCTGGCCATAGCCTTGGCCCTCCAGGGTGGTGCGGGTGTCATACACCGTAACCTGAGCCCGGAAGCCCAGGCAGAGCAGGTTGGCAACGTCAAGCGCTACCTCAACTGGATCATAGAGTCTCCGGTAACGGTTGAAGAGGACCGGACCATCCGTGACGTGCGTTCCATCATGGAACGCAGCCGGGTCACCGGCCTGCCTGTGCTGGGGCCGGGAGGCAAGCTGGTAGGCATCATCACCGCCAGGGACCTGCGCTTCCGACGGGAGGATGATGCCCTGGTGCGGGATGCCATGACCCGCGACCTTGTGGTGGAGTCAGGCGAGCCGACCCCAGCCAGTGCAAGGGAGAAGTTTGACAGACACCGCATAGAAAAACTGCCGGTCATAGACGGTGCCGGTAAACTGCGGGGACTTATAACCGTAAAGGACATGGAGAAGCACGAACTGTTTCCCCGGGCCGCCACGGACAAGGCTGGCCGTCTGGTGGTGGGAGCCGCGGTGTCTCCCCAGGACTTCGAGATACGCATCCCCCTGCTTCTCAAGGCCCGATGTGACTTCGTCGTGCTGGATACCGCCCATGGTGATTCGAAGAGCGTGCTGGAGGCAGTTGCCGGCATCAAGAAACGCTTCGGCATCCTGGTCATCGGTGGAAATGTAGCCACCGCTGGTGGCGCACGCAGACTGATCGACGCAGGTGTCGACGCGGTAAAAGTCGGTATAGGTCCGGGGTCCATCTGTACAACCCGGGTGGTGGCCGGCATAGGCGTGGCCCAGTTCAGCGCCGTAATGGATTGCGCCACCGAGGCCGACAAGTCCGGCATCCCGGTAATCGCAGACGGAGGCATCAAGTTCTCTGGCGACATAGTCAAGGCCATAGGGGCTGGCGCCTCTTCGGTGATGATAGGCAACCTCTTTGCGGGTCTCAAGGAGGCTCCGGGAAGGGAGATCATCTACGATGGCCGCATCTACAAGGAATACCGCGGCATGGGTTCCCTGGGGGCCATAAAAGCCGGCTCCGGTGACCGCTACCAGATATCAAAAGACGAATCCCCGGTTCCCGAAGGCATAGAAGGCAGGGTACCCTACAAGGGGGAGCTCAAGGAGTATCTGCACCAGTTGGTGGCCGGCCTGCAGAAGGGCATGGGTTATACCGGGTGCAAGGATATAGACGCCCTCAGGGCCTACAGGCAGTTCGTGCGCATCACCAGCGCCGGCATGCGGGAGAGCCACGCCCACGACGTGGCCATAACACAGGAAGCGCCGAACTATTCCAGGCAGTAAGGAAGCACACGTGAACGTAGTAGTGATAGGAGCCCAGTGGGGCGATGAGGGCAAGGGCAAGATAGTGGATTACCTGGCGTCCGATGCCCAGATCATCGTCCGTTTCTCCGGTGGCGCCAATGCAGGACACACCATAGTACGCGGCAACGAGCAGTTTGCCCTCCACCTGGTTCCATCCGGTGTACTCTATCCGGACAAGACCGTCATCCTTGGCACCGGTATGGCGATAGATCCGGAGGCCCTGTTCACCGAACTGGATATGCTGGCCTCCCGGGGCATAGACTGGCAGGGCAGGGTCTTCATAAGCGACAGGGCCCACATCGTGCTCCCCCGGTACCGGGACATCGACAAGGCCATGGAGGCCGCCCGCAAGCTGCCCATCGGCACCACCGGCCGCGGCATGGGCGTAACCTATTCCATGAAATCCTCCCGTGACGGTGTGCGCCTGGCAGACCTTTATGACGACGAGCGTCTGGCCAACCTGGAACCCACAGATGTGGATTTTATCCGCCTCTGGCGCGACAAGATGGCTCCCATGTCCGTGGACCTCACGGATTTCCTGTCCAAACACCGAAATACCTATGTGCTCTTTGAAGGTGCCCAGGGAGCCCTCCTGGACCTTGATGCCGGAACCTATCCCTATGTATCCAGCGGCATGTCAGGCGCTGCCGGCGCTGCGGCCCAGGGCGGTATAGGTCCCCGGAGGCTGGACAAGATACTCGGTGTCTTCAAGGCCTATTCCACCCGGGTGGGCAACGGTCCCTTCCCCACGGAGTTCAATCCCGATTCCCAGTCCGCCCTGTGTCAGTTCGTGCGTGACACCGGCCGTGAATACGGCGTCACCACCGGCAGGCCCCGCCGTTGCGGCTACCTGGATCTGGTGGCCCTGCGCTATGCCTGCCTGGTCAACTCCATAGATGCCCTGGTGCTTACCCACCTGGATGTGTATGACACCCTTGAGAGTTTCGAAGCCTGTGTCGGCTACAAACTGAACGGCAAGATGCTGGAGCATTTTCCTGCATCCATCAAGGACCTCACCGAGGCTGAACCGGTACTGCGTACCTTTGCCGGATGGAAGCGGCCTCTTGGTCAGATACGTGACTACGATGATCTTCCCCGGGAGGCCAGGGACTATGTAGCCTTCATAGAAGAGTTCACCGAGACCAAGATAGAGATCATCTCCGTCGGCTACGACCGGCGGGACACCTTCGTAAGGAAGAGCCCGTGGATACGATCCTGATACTTGACTTCGGCAGCCAGTATACCCAGCTCATAGCCAGACGCATCAGGGAGATAGGTGTCTACACCGATATAGTCCCCGGGGATGCTCCCCTTGCTCCCGGTCGCCTGGACAGCGTCAGGGGCATAGTCCTCTCCGGTTCGCCCTGGAGCGTCTACGAAGAAGGCGCACCGGCTCCCGATCCGGCGGTATACAGCTGTGGCTTGCCCCTGCT
>MIBM01000285.1:3489-4118 GCA_001830645.1 Spirochaetes bacterium RIFOXYC1_FULL_54_7 | reverse complement strand
CAGAGCATGACCCGCAGTCACGGTGGTACGGTGGCAGCCCTGCCTTACCGCGAATACGGCAGCCGGCCGGTTACCGTCCTCGACTCCGATCAGCTCTTTGCCGGGGTGCCCAAGGACTTCATGAGCTGGATGAGCCATGGGGACTCCATACAGACCCTGGCACCAGGATTCAAGGTCACTGCTGCCACGGACAACGGCATTCCTGCTGCCATAGTCCATGAAAGCCTGCCCCTTCGGGGCGTGCAGTTCCACCCAGAAGTAACCCACTGTGAACATGGCATGCGCATTCTTGAGAACTTTGCCGTTGGCATCTGCGGCAGCGACAAGACCTGGACCATGGCCCGCTATATCGAAGAGGAACGGGAAGTGATCCGCGCCAGGGTGGGAGCGGAAAAGGTCCTGCTGCTTATCTCCGGCGGAGTCGACTCCACCGTCGCGGCGGCTCTGCTGCTGAAAACCCTGCCCCTGGACCAGGTCCACCTGATGTACATAGATACCGGCCTCATGCGCAAGAGCGAGAGCGAAGAGGTCATGGCTATCCTGGGAGCCCTTGGGGCCACCCACCTGCACCGGGTTGATGCCGAGGCTGATTTCCTTGGTGCCCTGGCAGGCGTCGATGAGCCTGAGAA
>MIBM01000285.1:3240-3418 GCA_001830645.1 Spirochaetes bacterium RIFOXYC1_FULL_54_7 | reverse complement strand
ATGGCTACTTCCTGGCCCAGGGCACCCTGTACACCGATCTCATAGAGTCAGGCAAGGGTGTAGGCAAGAAGGCCCATGTCATCAAGAGCCACCATAATGTCCGGTCTCCCCTCATCGAGAAGAAGCGGGCAGAAGGCCGCATCGTGGAGCCCCTGGACCGCCTGTACAAGGACGAGGT
>MIBM01000285.1:2910-3118 GCA_001830645.1 Spirochaetes bacterium RIFOXYC1_FULL_54_7 | reverse complement strand
GGGCAGCCGACGAGGTGTATATAGCCGAACTCCGCTCCCGTGGTCTTTATGACAGGATCTGGCAGGCCTTCTGCGTGCTTCTGCCGGTTCGCTCGGTCGGCGTCGCAGGAGACGTGCGCACCTACGGCTGGACCGTGGCACTCCGCGCCGTGGCCTCATCAGATGGCATGACCGCCGACGTGTACGACTTTGACATGAAGGACCTGCG
>MIBM01000285.1:1367-2889 GCA_001830645.1 Spirochaetes bacterium RIFOXYC1_FULL_54_7 | reverse complement strand
CAACAAGGTCAAGGCTGTCGGCCGGGTGGTTTACGACGTGTCCAGCAAGCCGCCGGCAACCATAGAGTGGGAGTAGAGTATTAGTGTTCTATCACTATCCTGTTGGCCGTGGTATCCAGCTTGAACTTTGCCTTTTTAATAGGTTCTTCCACATTGATCTTGATGTGGCAGATAGCTATTGTCGTGCCGGGATAGACTGTGTTCCTGACCTCGACCACTGCCTGCTCGTCTATGTCCACCCGCTGTGACAGGTCGGCGATATTGGCTGCCATGGCCTGGACCTTGCCGAGCACTTCGTCCCGCAGGCGCTTGATGCCATCCTCCGCTCTCGTCTTGAGCATGGATTCCAGTCTGGCCAGCTTGGTGGAAAGCTCGCGCAGGGCGTTGTTGGCCTGGTCAAGCTTCTGCTGCATGGTGAAGTCCATGCCTACGTTTATCAGAGTAAGAGGTCTGGTCGACCCTCCTATCCAACCGCAGATGACACCGTGGGTGGCGAAGATCTCCCCCCCGACGATGCGGCCTTTATCCCCCATGCTCAGTTTTCCCAGGGTATACAGCTTGGTTCCGACAAGGGAACCGGCAATTTCCGCATCTCCACGTATGGCCACCTTGGCATTCTCCACGAATTTGGCCTTCAGGTTGCCCCCGACCCGGACGAAAGCCTGCTCCTTGCCTATGATGCCCTGGGTGCATATCAGATCTTTTTTTGCA
This sequence comes from Spirochaetes bacterium RIFOXYC1_FULL_54_7, assembly GCA_001830645.1. Taxonomy (GTDB): domain Bacteria; phylum Spirochaetota; class Spirochaetia; order Treponematales; family UBA12059; genus MIBM01. Next base: position 2,178 of record MIBM01000285.1, on the reverse strand, counting down.
CTTACATCGAAGGCATCCATGGTCTTCTTGATGGAGATGGATCCTCCGGCGTAGATCTTGAAACCGGCGCCTACACCGCCTTCTATGATGACATCACCGGGGAACATGATGTGACCGATACGATAATCCACATCACTCTTTATGAGCAGGATCTCGTCGATGCTGATTTTTGCACCGTCCAGGTTTACCCGGCCTTCGGTGGTCGCCACGATTTCGTTGTCCTGGCGCTCTACGTTCTTGCCCAACGACCAGGCCTGGAATTGATCCTTGCCGTAAGGGAGGCTGCGATCCAGTATGTCGGTGCCAGGAACACCATCCTGGCGTTCGATAATCGTACCTATAGGTTCACCTTTCTTGACGATCACATAGGGGCTTATGGTTTTCCAGTCTACGCTGGGTTCATTCTGGTCTATAGGCCTGAACCCGGGTTTGAACCGGTCTTCTACAACGATGTGCTCTGGATGCTCCGAGACCGGAGCTGTTCCACGGGCTACTACCACATCCCGTATGATGTGCCGCTCGATATTGGCGTCCAGAATGCGCTCGGTCAAGTCATCCCAGAATACCCCATGGACTATCCCCATTCTGGCCAATAGTTCAGCCGCATAATTCGGGGACAGGGGAGCGCCATCCCCGATCGGCGGGTACAGCACGGCTGTGGCACTCATACAATCAGGTGAGATGCTTATTTCTATATTGCCATCGTTTTTGCGTACATTGCCGGAAAAGGACACGCCGGAAGGCGAAGTTTCTTCTCCGGAGGATGCTTTCCCCTCTGTCACTGCGCGCATACCTCCAGCTCTGTATATCG
>MIBM01000285.1:875-1327 GCA_001830645.1 Spirochaetes bacterium RIFOXYC1_FULL_54_7 | reverse complement strand
ACTTTCTGTCTCCGACCTTCTGTCTCCGACCTTCTGTCTCCGACCTTCTGTCTCCGACCTTCTGTCTCCGACCTTCTGTCTCCGACCTTCTGTCTCCGACCTTCCTTGCAAAAACCCGGTACTCGTGCATAGTATATCACCGATCATGAAAGAACATTCCATGTCCGGGCGTCATGAACGTCTGAAAACCATATTCAAGCTGCTCCGTGAAAATCGTGTTGAATCCCAGGAAGAACTTCTGGTTCTTCTGGAGTCAAACGGCATTTTCATTACCCAGGCCACCCTTTCTCGGGATCTGAAAGTGCTGAAGGCCAGCAAGATGGGTACCGGAGCAGGCGGCTATTTCTATGCGGTGCCATCGGATGACGAGTTGCAGAGGCGGGAGGAGATCTACGCCCAGGATTTCATCCGTGGCTATGTCTCCATCGACTGGAACGATGTTTTTGCCGTAG
>MIBM01000285.1:0-830 GCA_001830645.1 Spirochaetes bacterium RIFOXYC1_FULL_54_7 | reverse complement strand
ACAACCTGAGGCTGGAAGGAGTTCTTGGTACGGTAGCCGGCCAGGACAATACGGTGTTCGTAGCCCTTCGCAAGGGTTACAGCGGTGAAGACTTCATCCATGACCTGAAAGCCAGGATTCCCGATTTCGACGAGTCTTGACTCGACGAGTCTTGACTCGACGAGTCATGGATTCAGCGTTTACCCATCTCGATATGTTCTTCCCATACATGGGCTACCAGTTCTCCCATAGGCCATTCGATATTGGTTGGGGTGGTCATGGCAAAGGCCACTCCATCCTTGGTCTCCAGGGCGGTCTTCACTGCCCTCATGGTCTTTACAGCCTCGTCATTTGACAGGCCATAAAACACTATTACCTTGGCTTCTCTGGTTTCTGTTTCCATATCGTTATTCTAGTTTGTACCCCTGTCTCGGACAAGCATTCAATCGTCGCATCTTGATTCGGCTTGCCGTAGCCCTGGCTCATGGGTATTTTATCAGCTGAAGACATTCAACATTCCAATCCGGAGCGTTCACAACCATGAATTACGACCATTTCACCTTGAAGGCCCAGGAGGCCATACAATCAGCCCATACCGCAGCCCAGAAAGCCGATCATTCCCAGATAGAACTTGACCATCTACTTCGTGCCTTGCTGGATCTTGAAGGTGGTGTGATCCGCCCGCTTCTGGAACGCTTGGGTGCGGATACAACTGAGCTTGAGCGTGAACTGGATGATGCCCTGGCCAGGAAGCCCAAAGTCTTCGGCAATGTCTCGCAGGTCTATCTGTCACCCCAGGCGGCCAAGGTACTGGCCAAGGCCGAATCGGAGGCAGCTTTACTCAAGGACGA
>MIBM01000284.1:3963-6190 GCA_001830645.1 Spirochaetes bacterium RIFOXYC1_FULL_54_7 | reverse complement strand
TGTCGCCGTCCGGCTCGGGGCCCGGTTCGTTGCGGTCAACCGATTCACGCAGGGTATCCAGATCGGCATTGATGGCATTGATGGCTTCCGTCTGCCTCTCGTCCAGGGACAGGGCAGCCAACTGCTCCCGCAGGCGGGCAATCAGCCTGTTCTTCTCCTGCAAAGTCTCCTGGTATTCAGCCTCCAGCTTCTCCTGCCGGCCCTTCATGTACAGCATGTAGGAACCTATCTCGTCGGCGTTGCCGGTAATGCTGTTGAGGATGGAAGAGAGCCGGGCCAGGACATCGTTGTCCAGGTTGTAGGGATAGCGGACGGTGTGGTCAATCTCGCCCCAGGCCTCCTCGAAGAGGGTGCGCACCTGCATCTCTATCACATAGCGCCGCCGGTTGGGACTGGTGGCCAAGGAGTAATGGACGGACCGGTACCCGAAGGCGTGGAATTCTACCCCGCACTCGTTTTCACGGTAAAACTCCAGGATCCGCTCCGAATCCCCTTCCCGGACATAGGCCACCGGCTGCCCGGCCAGTTCCCAATTGGCCTGCAGGTACCGGTGGATCCGTATCCAGTCCTCCTTGAACAAGTGCAGGGCCCGTATGCCGATCAGGTCGGTGATGCGGTCCTGGTAGTTGTCAAGATCGATGGGAGCCTCGGGATTCTCCAGCCGCTTGCGGACAATCTTGGACATCAGATGCTCCGGGTCCTTGAGGCGGTAGTTTATGGAGTGGACAATCTTGTTTTTCAGGATGATGTCCACCACATACCGGGCAATGGCTTCCAGGTCCGGCAACTGCCTCTTGTAATCCTCGGCTATGGCCATAAGCTGGTCCCAGCCCAGGCCGGCGCGCTCGAACTGTTCCTGGGAAAAACGGTAGGTCTGCAGAAATGTAGGTAGATCCATCGGGACAAGATACAGAATCAGGTAAGGATCGTCCATGGGATACAGCTCCCTGGGGGGCCACCCCGGCTGCTGGCCCGGGGTCGGGCTCTCACTCCAAGTCCCACCCCTTCCAGTTTTTTCTGAATGATTCCCGCCAGGTTTTCCTGCGGGGCGGCTCCGGGCTTTCCGTTCCGCGCCTTGGCCTGAAGGGCCAAGCCGCGAAATCCCTGGCCCGTAGGGTAAGAGTCAGAAAGGAAATAGACGATCCAGTGCATCCTGCCAAGGCAGTACCAGGACCCGACCCATTTTTTGGGCTTGCGGGACCCTGGCAGCACAAATCAGTTCCGCTTCGGGAAAATCGTCCTGGAAACGGACCAGGTTGCGTATGTGGCGCTCGTCGACCGCCGTTGCCGACTTTACCTCAACCAGAGCCAGAGGCTGCCCCGGGCGGTCTATGACCAGATCCACCTCCACATCATCCTTGGTGCGCAGATACGAAAAGGCATAGTCCAGTTCCAGGTAGTGATTGACCCGGTGGCACTCGTTGAGGAACCAGGACTCGAAGGCTTCACCGTACTCCGAGGTACGGTCTTGAAGAGGTACTGTCAGACGGCGCTGCAGTGCCCGTTTGACACCAGTATCAAAGAAGTAGAACTTGGGACTCTGGTACTGCACCTTGCGGACCGAGCGGCCAATGGGCTCCAGGAAGAAGCCAAGGTTGGTCTCCACCAGTATCTGGTAGTAGTTCTGGATGGTCTTGTAATCGACTCCAGTATCCCGTGCGATATTGGTATAACTGACCATCTGGGTATCCATCTGCGCGGCCAGGGGCAGGAACAAGCGGAAGGGGTCCAGGTTCCTGACCAGCTGTTCCACCAGAATCTCTTCCTTCAGGTAGGTGTGGGTATAGCTGCGCAGATACCGGGTCCTATCGTCAGCAGTAGCCATCTGTGTCAACTGCGGCAAGGTACCCCAGGCCAGGGCCTGGTCCAGATCAAAAGTCGAACCCACCTCCCGGGCGGTAAAGGGATACAGATGGAAGGTCCAGGCCCGGCCGGCCAGCAGGTCGGCTCCGCCGCGTTTGATCTTGCGGCTGCTGGAACCGGTCAGGGCAAAGTATATCCGCCGCTTGCTCAGGATCAGATGTACCTGGTCCAGAAGTTTTGGCAGTTTCTGAACCTCGTCGATGACTATCCAGGAACCCTCTGGCAGAGCCTCGGCTTGCTCCTGGAGCAAGCCCGGCCGCAAGGCATAGCTTTCCTCGGTCTCGCTGTCCAGAAGGTCGATCCATAGGGCAGAGGAAAGAAACGATGACTGCCTGAGCAAGGTGGTCTTACCCGTACCCCTGGC
>MIBM01000284.1:3177-3913 GCA_001830645.1 Spirochaetes bacterium RIFOXYC1_FULL_54_7 | reverse complement strand
GCTCTGCATCCCCTCTTTCATGGACTCTCATGGATTTCGATGTGTCCTTATATACTGGATCAATAGAGCATACTCCTTATTTTAACGCGATTCAAGGAGTGTATGTCAACGCCGTATCCCTATACCAGGCATTTCCATCTCCGCTTTTTTGAGGGCGTATTGCAGTATCACGAGCATAGCTCCCAAAATAATAAGAGCAAGCAACAGGGTCAACACCATCCCCGTTTCAGGATTTCAGCCGTCTCGATCGGATCTATAACCCGCGGATTACTATCCCAATCCTCATCAACAACAGCGCCGTACTTAGCGTCAAAGGGATTGGTCTTGAGGGCTGTGGCCCGATCGATACGTTTGGATGCGTCTTCCTCGTCACCCATGGCCATGGCAATCCAGACATCTTCAAGAGTGTCGGGGATCTGGCCGAACAAGCCGTGTATTGCGGCCAGCCGTTGGGAGAGGAGTTGGTGGACGCGATCCTCCACTGAGTCACGGTATCGGAGGTTGGCTATCCATACATCTGGGTAGCGCTGGCCTATGCGTTGTATGCGGCCCTTGCGCTGTTCAAGCCGTGTTGGATTCCAAGGCAAGTCGATATGGATGAGGCTACCCAGGCGCTGGAGGTTGAGTCCTTCGGATGCCGCGTCGGTGCCAAGGAGAATCCTGATCCTTCCTTGGGCGACCATGGCCTTGATTTCATCGCGATCAATCCGGCGGTGGCTGCCTCCCTCCCAGATGA
>MIBM01000284.1:1628-3157 GCA_001830645.1 Spirochaetes bacterium RIFOXYC1_FULL_54_7 | reverse complement strand
TAGAGGGCGACTGGTTGGGAACCGGTCAGATGATGGGCGGCCAGTTTTTGGCCAACCCAGTAGGCGGTGTCATAGTATTGGGAGAACAGGATGCAACCCCTCTCGAGCCAGGGACCTGTCGGGGAATTGTGTTCTCCCGAACCCTCGAACAGATAGTGGTAGACTTCGGCAAGCTTGGGGTCTTCTTCACCACTGGACTCAAGCAGGGCCAGGCAGCGGTGGAGGGACTGAACTTCTTCAGCGGTAAAGTCCTCGAAAGCTGTATTCCTGGGATCATCCTCAAAGAACTCTTCATCCTCTTCGGTATCATCGGCATCGATGACTTCGGCCCGTGCGAGGAGGCGCGTTATTGTTGCCTTGCCTGCCTCGATGGAACTACCCAGGCGCCGGAGGAGAAGTGTCTTGAAGAAGCCGGCAGATTTTACGCGCTTGGCCAGAAGACGACAGAAGTTTTCCGCCTCGGTATAGGCATCTCTGAGATAGGGTCCAAGACTGAGGGCTGCTTCCGAACTTTCGCCATAGAGTAGTACTTCTACCTTGGGCAGGAAAGATTGCTTTGTGACGGGGTTGATAGTGTCTTCCAGATAGTGGCGGGTTCGCCGTACGATACCCCGGAGAAGGGGATTGTGCTTGGCCGGATACGAATCAAGCCAGGGGCCTTCGAGCTTGTTGCGACGGAAGGCAACAGGAAGTCGATCGTAATCTTCGGGCCGCAGTGTCCAATCATCATCCTTCATCCGCAGCCGATCACGGATCTCGCGGATGACGTTGCCATCGTCTTCATTGCTGGTGATGACGGGATCGCGCAGGTAATTCCAGGCGTCTCCGGGATGCCTGGGAAGGGGCTTCCCACCTGTCGCAACTTCAAGGCATTCGGCCGGATGCCACCAGGGCCCGAAACGAAGGCGGCAGTCGCCAAGTACGGAGGAATGACCCAGGCCAAGGATACCAAGAAGATCCCAGGCTTCCACGGGATGGAGCTGAACGGGCGTGGCTGTTGCCAGAAGCATCGACCTGGTTCTGGGTGAAATCTTCTGGAGGAATTCCATGAGTTTGTTGGGGTCTGCCTTCTCATTGACTTCATCCGGACTGGCATCGATCTTCGGGATATTGCGACGGCGGGCACGATGGGCTTCATCGACGATGATGCAGAGATATGCGCGGGATAGCAGGCTGTCCCAAACATCTTTCCGCCCACGGATGATGAGGCCCTGGGACACGAGGCCCAGTCGACGTGGGCACGAAGCAAGACCAGCGATGCCATTGGAAGGATACTCAATGCCGTTTTCATCGACCCAGGCATTGCCGGTCCAGCGGGCGGAGGGCATTTTGAGAAGATCGACCATTTCAACCTGCCACTGCTTGAGGAGAGCCTTGGGGGCCAGGATGAGAATCGGTTCTGGACTTTCGAGGGCCATGAGGAGGGCTGCCATGGCGAGTTGGACGGTCTTCCCCAAGCCAACCTGGTCGGCTAGTACAAGGCGGGCGGAAGCCAGGCGGTGCCGTTCAATTGCCAGGCGAATGAAGTA
>MIBM01000284.1:149-1613 GCA_001830645.1 Spirochaetes bacterium RIFOXYC1_FULL_54_7 | reverse complement strand
GAGACCTTGTTCCTTGCGGTAGACAGGGCTTTCGACAGCCACTGACGAAGGCTCCGGCGCTTCGAGCCAGTCGCCCACGGTGATGACCTTTCGCTGTGCCAGGCGTTTGAGGTCCGCCTCCACAAAGGGGCAACAGGCAAGATCGACCGCGCGGGTATCGTGCCAGAGACTTTCGAACTCCTGTGCAACCCAGGCAACAGCCTCAGGACTATCATCCTCCCAGAGAAGCTCATAGTTCAACTTCCAGGCGGTAGCGCTTTCGTTGACGCTCCCCAGGAAGGTTATGGCCCGGCCATCGGGATAGCGTATCAATCCCGCTTTGCCATGGATGAGGCCGAAGACCTCGTCGGGAAGAACCTTTACGACCATGCGTTTGGTCGAAAGAAAACGATAAAGGGCTTCGATGCGCCCTTGCGCAGCAGGAGGAAGCTTTTCAGGCTCGCCACGGCACCAGCTTGAGCGAAGGGCCGCCTGAGCGGCCTGGGCAGTGAGTACATCGCGGGCGTCCAGGTCGGAATTGCAGATAATGCGGATAGGCCCTGCAATTGCCTCGAGCTCCTCTCCTGCTATCTCGAAGAGGCTCGAGCGGAAGTAGCCCGCGATGCGATCGTAGGAAGAAGCGCCGGAGAGGCGAGCGCGTAGCACTTCCACGTCCAGGGCATTCCGGCGGGAGGAATGACGCTGTATCATATTTCACCCTTGAGCGGGAGGAAGCCCTGCCTGTCCAGTTGGCGTAGAACGGTTCTTAGTAGCGGGCTTTGTGATATTCCCAATTCATAACTACGTTCTGCGCCAGAAGCGGGAACGAGAAGCCGGCGCTTCCGGAGTTCAGCAAGGATTCGGGAAGTCTGCACCATGCTCATGGAATTGAGGACGGGCCTGATGTTCTGGTTCTTCACGACCAGCTTGTCGAGGGACAGAAGCAGGATGGTTCGCTCGTGATTGGTAAGTCCGTTTTTCTGATGCAATTCCGCGATGGCCGGTGCAAGGATATGTTTCCTGAGCCAGTCGTAGTCCAGCAGTTTGGCGACCTTGTCGAGTTCTACCTTCAAGCCTGAAAGTACATAGGAGCACCACGATAAAAGCCCCTCGTCGGTGCCTGAGTCGGCGCGAGCTAACATATCGTAATACTTGTCACGATCCGAACAGAAGACCGCGGTCGGATTGAGGAGGCGAGTCGCCGGGCGAGGCCCACCGACACGAAATCCAGTCTTCAGGAGCAGGGCATAGGTGAAGAGGCGGACCGTCCTTCCGTTGCCATTGGAGAAGGGGTGAATCCAGGTAAAGCTGTGATGCGCCAAGGCGATCTTGAGGAGATCGTATTTAGGTGGGTCAGGGTTGTTAAGGTAGTTGAGCAGTTCGTCCATGAGAGGGAAGACGTCGGCGGCATCGGGTGGCTGGTGGGCTGACCTTGCAATCCTGACCTGCCCCGCGCGGTAGGAACCGGGTGTGGCGTCCCCTTCA
>MIBM01000284.1:0-125 GCA_001830645.1 Spirochaetes bacterium RIFOXYC1_FULL_54_7 | reverse complement strand
GTCAGCCTGTGCAACTCGCGGATGAGCCCGTGATCGATACGGAAGTTCTCAGGGTCACGGCTCCAGGTTTCTTCTATAAAAAGAAGGGCTGTATCGATGTTGCGTATCTCATGAAGTTTTTCGTC